>DATJKV010000028.1:0-7142 GCA_035491155.1 Magnetospirillum sp.
CTGTACCGCGATACCTCGGTGCTGTGTCGGCTCAACCGCGATGGCGGGCTGACGGCACCACCCATGGAGCTGGTGGAATTGCTGTCCCAGGCCGCCGCCATGTCGGCGTTGAGCGGGGGCCGCTTCGACGCCACCGTCCAACCCTTGTGGGAGCTGTACGCCGCCCATTTCTCCCAGGCTGGCGCCGACCCCGCCGGCCCCTCCGAGGCCGCCATTGCCAGCGTGCTGCCGCTGGTGGGCTGGCGTGGCGTCCAGGTGGAGCCCGACCGCATCCGTCTGGCGCGGCCGGGCATGGGCGTGACGCTCAACGGCATCGCCCAGGGTTATGTCACCGACCGGGTGGCCGAGCTGCTGGAGCGGCGCGGCATGGAGGCGGTGCTGGTGGACTTGGGCGAACTGCGCGCGCTGGGGCCCAAGCCGGATGGACCGTGGTCCGTGGATGTGGAAGGGCAGGGAGTGGAACCGCTGGTGCGGGGCTCCATGGCCACCTCATCGGCGTCGGGTACCCGGTTCAGCCCGACCTGCCATCACATTTTTGATCCGGCGACCGGACACAGCAGCCCCGATATCGGCCCGGTAACCGTGCGTCATGCCCGCGCCACTTGGGCGGATGGGCTGTCCACCGCCATCGCCGCCGGCTTCCGTGAGGGGCGCTCAATGTGAGGTGCTCATCGAGCCCCTCGCGTCAGAGGACGGCAAGCCCGCGCGCGGCGAATAGACCCCGCGCTGCCGCCATCTGGTCCGGCGTGGGGGTGGGGACCTCGGCCAAAGGATAATCTAGGCCCAGCGCCTTCCATTTGTGGGCGCCCATATGGTGCAGCGGCAGCACCTCGACCCGCTCCACCACCGGCCCAAGACCGGCGGTGAAGTCGGCCAGCCGGCTGATGTCGCCGGCGCCGTCGGTGTAGCCGGGAACCAGCACGTAACGCAGCCAGGTTCGCTTGCCCAAGGAGGCCAGCCGGTGGGCGAAGTCCAGGGTGGGCTGCAAGGCCTGCCCGGTCAGCAGCTGGTAGCGCTCGGGGTCGGAATGCTTGATGTCCAGCAAAACGAGGTCCACGGCGTCGAACCAGGAATCGTCCACCTGGCCGTGCAGGAAACCCTGGCTGTCCAGCGCCGTATGCAGCCCTTTCTCCTTCAGCCGTTTGAACAGGGCGCCGACGAAGGGGGCCTGCATCATGGGCTCGCCGCCCGAGATGGTGACGCCGCCGGCCACCCGCAGGAAGCCGGCATAGGGCGCGACCTCCTGCACCGCCTCGTCCAAGCTTACCTCGCGGCCGCTACGGAGCTGCCAGGTGTCGGGGTTATGGCAGTACAGGCAGCGGAATTGGCAGCCGGACATGAAATAGACGAACCGCATCCCCGGCCCATCCACCGCCGCGCCGCTCTCCACCGAATGCAGGTAGCCACGCGTGGCGGAGGACATCACATGCTCTCGTGGAAGGTCCGGTTGATGACGTCAAGCTGTTGCTCGTGGGTCAGTTTGACGAAATTCACGGCATAGCCGGATACCCGGATGGTTAGCTGGGGATAAAGCTCGGGGTGCTGCATGGCGTCCAGCAGCAGGTCGCGGCTGAACAGGTTGACGTTGACGTGGAAGCCCCCGGCCTTGGCGAAGGCGTCCAGGCAGTTGGACAGGTTGTCGACCCGCTCGCCCTCGGTGCGGCCCAGCGCCTCGGGCGTGGCCGAGGCGGTCCAGCTGATGCCGTCCAGCGCCACCTCATAGGGCAGCTTGGCCACCGATGCGCCGGCGGCGACGAACCCCTTGATGTCGCGGCCGTTCATGGGATTGGCGCCGGGGGCGAAGGGCTCGCCGGCGCGGCGGCCGTCGGGGGTGTTTCCCGTCTTCTTGCCGTAGACCACGTTGGAGGTGATGGTCAGCACCGACTGCGTGGGCACGGAATCCCGGTAGAAATACGGCTGGGCCTTGACCTTCTCCATGAAGGTTCGGGTTAACTCGACGGCGATGGAATCGGCGCGCGCGTCGTTGTTGCCGTAGGTGGGGAAATCGCCCTCGACCCGGTAATCCACCGCCAGGCCCTTGGCGTTGCGGATGACGTGGACCTTGGCGTGCTTGATGGCCGACAGGCTGTCCGCCGTCACCGACAGGCCGGCGATGCCGCAGGCCATGGTCCGCACGATGTCGCGGTCGTGCAGCGCCATCTCGATGCGTTCATAGGCGTACTTGTCGTGCATGTAGTGGATGGCATTCAGCGCCTTGACGTAGGTGCGGGCCAGCCAGTCCATCATGGCGTCCATCTTGGCGTGCACCTCGGCATAGTCCAGCATGTCGGCGGTAATGGGCTCGAAACCCTCGGCCACCGTTTCTCCGCTCACCTCGTCGACGCCGCCGTTGATGGCGTACAGCAGCGCCTTGGCCAGGTTGGCCCGGGCGCCGAAGAACTGCATCTGCTTGCCGATGGGCATGGCCGAAACGCAGCAGGCGATGCCGTAATCGTCGCCCCAGCGTGGCCGCATCAGGTCGTCGTTCTCGTACTGGATGGCGCTGGTGTCGGCCGACACCTTGGCGCAGAAGTGCTTGAACCCTTTGGGCAGGCTGGTGGACCACAGCACGGTGAGATTGGGTTCGGGTGCCGGACCCAGATTGTAGAGGGTCTGGAGGAAGCGGAAGCTGGTGCGGCTGACCAGGGTGTTGCCGTCCTCGCCCTGGCCGCCGATGCATTCGGTAACCCAGGTGGGGTCGCCCGAGAACAGGCGGTCGTAGTCGGGGGTGCGCAGGAAGCGGACGATGCGCAGCTTGATGACCAGATCGTCGATCAGCTCCTGCGCTTCCTCCTCGGTCAACTGGCCGTCGTCCATGTCCCGCTGGATGTAGATGTCCAGGAAGGTGGACACCCGACCCAGCGACATGGCGGCGCCGTTCTGCTCCTTGACGGCCGCCAGATAGCCGAAATAGGTCCACTGCACCGCCTCATGGGCGTTGGCGGCGGGGCGGCCGATGTCGAAACCGTAGGCGGCCGCCATTTGCTTCAGCTCCTCCAGCGCCCGCCACTGTTCGGACAATTCCTCGCGCAGCCGCAGCATGCTTTCGGTGAAGACCGCATCGTCCAACTCGGCATGTTCGCGCTGCTTGTCCCGGCGCAGGGCGTCGATGCCGTACAGCGCCACCCGGCGGTAGTCGCCGATGATGCGGCCGCGGCCGTAGGCGTCGGGCAGGCCGGTGATCACGCCGCTCTTGCGGGCGGCGCGGATATCGGCGCTGTAGACGTCGAAGACGCCCTGGTTGTGGCTCTTGCGGTACTTGCGCCAAATCTCGGCGATGGATGGGTCGAGGCCGAAGCCATAGGCCGCCAGGCCCGCTTCCACCATGCGCAGGCCGCCATTGGGCATGATGGCCCGCTTCAGCGGCGCGTCGGTCTGCAGGCCGACGATGATCTCGCTATCGCGGTCGATGTAGCCCGGTTCATGGGCGGTAATGGTGGAGGCACGGTCGGCCGAAACCGCCAGTACGCCGCGCGTCCGCTCCTCGGCCAGCAACTCGCCGACGCGGGCCCATAGGGCACGGGTGCGCTCGGTGGGGCTTGTCAGGAAGGCGCCGTCGCCCAGGTAGGAACGCCGATTCGCCCGAATGAACTCGGCCACCGCGATACGGTGGCGCCAGGAGGTGCCGGCGAAACCACGCCAGGCGTCGGCGGAAACGGCGGGGCGGGAGACCAGGTTCATGGCGGATTTCCTGTCGCGAGCTGTGGAGATCCCCCTGGGGCAACGGTGGTAATACCATATATGGGACGGCCGTATTGAAACCCTACGAAGCCCCCCGCAATCGGGACAGGATTCCCCGCATGGACATCCAATGCGCCCAATGACGCATCGCCATCCAGTCGGGCACAGCCTGCCTAGGGAATGGGCAAGGCCGAGAAAGGCCCGACGCGCCGGGGCATTGCCGGGTTGCCCACGGCTTATTGACAGGGTTATCCACCAATTTTGTGAATAGCGCGGGGGAGATCAGCCGCTGGTCGGATAGCGCGGCAGCAGGCGCTGCTGGCGGCGTTGGCAGGCCACCAACTGACGGATGGTCATGGGCTTGACGCCGCGGGCGCGGTTGGCGGCGGCGATGGCGAACATCAGCGATTGCTGGCGGAACAGCACGCGATAGCCTTCCAGCACCGGGAAATCGGGGTCCCAGATGTGGACCGCCTCGGCGCCGGCGCCGTTGATTTCGACCACCTTGAAACCCTCGCCGGCGCGCAGCTGCTCGATGGTTTCAAAGCGCACATCCAGGCGGCCGAAATGGAAGTCCTCGAGGTCGCCGCACAGGGCGTCCATGCGCTCGGCCAAGGCCTGGGTCGCATGGCAGGCGCCGTTGATATAGAGACCGGCGACGCGGTTCGACCCAACCACGGCCAAGCGGATGGATTCGCCCTCGGCCGGTACCTGGTCCAGGCGGTCGGCATTGGCGGAGCACAACTCGGCCGCCTTCCACGACATGCGCGGGCAGGTTTCGATCAGTTGGCGAATGGTCGAGGTGCCGTCGCCCACCACGAAGGGGAAATAGCGCAGTGTCAGCGAGAATATCTCGCCCGTGGTGTGGCCCGGCCGGCGCAGCCAGAAGATGGCGGCCTCGCCGGGCCAGGGGACGAATTCCTGCAACAGCAGGTTTTCGCCTTCGGGATATTCGGCCACATAAGCCGACAGCTCGGTTTCGCTGGCGATCTTGCGCACGCCGAAGCCGCGCCAGCCGATGTCGGGCTTGACGATGAACGGATAGTCCAGCCCCGTCTCGGCCAGGGCAGCGCGGGCGGCCGCCAGCGTGGGTTCAAGGTCGGCGCCGGGGATGCGGGTGATACGCGCCCACTTGGCCAGGAACGGCGCGGCGGCGGGGCCGGCAAGGCCAAAGCAGGCCGCCTTGGACTCGCCCAGCAGGCCGCCGGCCTCGATGCTGGGATTGGCGCAGGTGGGCAGCGTCAGGCTGCGATAGCGCGCCGCCAGCCAGAACCACTGCAGCGTCACCGGGGCGTAATAGGGGATCACCGGAATCTCTTCCGATGGCGCCACGCGAATCTGCGAGCGTTCGAGCGCCGGCATACCCGGGTGGGTGGGCGGCAGGGGCTCGGCTTTCTCGGCCACCAGGCTGGCGCGCGGTTGGAAGCGTTTGCGCACGGCACCCACGCCCATCAGCAGGGCCAGCAACGCCCCCCAGCCCCAGGGGCCCAGGCGCTCGATAATGTCGGCGCCCACCGCCAGAACCGCCAGCAGCATGATGGGCACGTAGATGGCCGCCGTGGACACCACGCCCAAAGCAAAGCGGCGGAACGGCACCGACAGGAAGCCGCAGGTAAGAAAGGTGGGAAACAGGAGGCCCGGTGCGATGCGACACGCCACCAGCGTGCTCATCAGGTTGCGGTCCAGCCATTCGCGCCGCGAGGGCGTCAGCCGGGTCAGGACGAAACGGCGCAACGGCACCACGCGGGCGGCCAGGATACCAAGGCCGTAGATGCCGAAATCGCCGACCACCACGCCGGTCAGCAGCGTCGCCATGGCGACCGGCATGGTCATGCCGTGACTGTGCATCAGGTAGGCACCGCTGACGATCGCGGAATCCTCGTGCACCAGCGTGGCGAGGAAGACGATCAGCACTTGCCCGACTATGTTCATACCTATCCCGATGCCAATAGGCGTGCCTGCCAGATGTCCATATGGTGATGGGACGCGCTGCCGACATTGCCTTCGGTGAAAGCGAAGCAGCGCCGCTTGGCTACTTATTCGCGGATCGGCGCACTATATCTTGCCAAAGGGGGTATAGCGCAAGGGTGTGGATGTGGGGGTGTAACAGCGGCCCCGATCCGGCTATGCTGCCGCTCCATTTCAGACGAGGTTGCCATGAGCGATGACGAAGCGATGATTGCCGAGTATCTGGCCCGTGGCGGAAAGGTGACCAAGTGCGCTCCCGGTCCTTCGGACCACGTGGTCTACCGTAACGGCCCGCGTTTCCGTCGCAACCCCAAGGCCCAGCCCGCCGAGACCCCGGCGGCCACTCCGGCTCCGGCGGAAGAATAGCGGTTGTCTTGCCGTACCGGCGCCATGGCCCGCATCGGCGCCGGAAGCGGCAAAGCGGCCGTCAGCCTGCGCGTTGACATGAGGCCGCCATCCTAGGACCGCCGGCGCACGGCATAGCCGTATGGGACCGGCCAGGAGGGATCGCCGCCCAGGCTCTGCTGGGCCTTCAGCGCCCAATATGGATCACGCAGCAATTCACGCCCCATCAGCACCAGGTCGGCCGAGCCGCCGGTGATGATGTCGTTGGCCTGATCCGGATCGGTGATCAGGCCGACCGCTCCGGTGGCGATGTCGGCCTGGTCGCGGATGCGCTCGGCGAATGGCACCTGATAGCCCCTGGCAAGCGGAATGTGGGCATGGGCCAGGGTGCCTCCGGACGACACGTCCACAAGCTCGACGCCCAACGCCTTGAGGTGCTTGGCAAATTCCACCGATTGCTCGATGTCCCAACCGCCCTCGGCCCAGTCGGTGGCGGAGATACGCACGAACAGCGGCATGTCGTCCGGTAGCACCGTGCGCAGCCGGTCGGCCACCCGTAAGGGGAAGCCCATGCGGTTTTCCAGATCGCCGCCGTATTGGTCCTGGCGCCAATTGCTGATGGGCGACAGGAACTCGTGCAGCAGATAGCCGTGTGCGGCGTGCAGCTCCACCACCCGGAAGCCGGCCGCCACCGCCCAACGGGCCGAGGCCTCGAAGGAATCGAGGATGGCCTCCATCTCTTCCTCGGTCAGTTCCTTAGGTGGCGGGTCGCCTTCGTGGAAGGGGCGGGGGCTTGGTGCCACCGCCGGCCAGCCGCCCTGCTCAGGCGTCGCAAGGACGCCGCCGCCCTTCCATGGCAGGTCGCAGCTGGCCTTGCGCCCCGCATGGGCCAACTGAATGCCGACCTCGGCTCCCTGGGAATGGATGAAGCGGACGATGCGGGCCAGGGCGATGCCGTGGGCCTCGCTCCACAGCCCCAAATCGCCGGGGGTGATGCGCCCCTCGGGCGTCACCGCCGTGGCCTCGACCATCACCAGCCCGACGCCGCCTGCCGCCCGGCTCCCCAGATGGACGAAATGCCAGTCGTTGGCCAAGCCGTCCTCGGCGCTGTACTGGCACATGGGCGACATGGCGATGCGGTTGCGCAA
>DATJKV010000029.1:0-2587 GCA_035491155.1 Magnetospirillum sp.
CGACAGGTTGTACAGCCCGGTCCCGTCGCCCCGCCTCTGGGGCGCCAGCGTCGAGAACGTCACGGTGGTCAGCGGGACGAACAGGAAGCCCAGCCCCGCCCCCTGGATGAAGCCGACCTTGACGATGGTCCATTGTGAAACGTCGGGCGTCCATCCCGTCATGTCGTACATGGCCCAGGCGGTGATCGTCAGCCCCACCAGCAACAGCCAGCGCGTGTCGACGCGGCCGATCAGCTTGCCGACCACGAACATGCAGAGCATGGTGCCCAGGCCGCGCGGCCCCATGACCACGCCCGCGGTGACCACCGGGTAGCCCATCAGCGTCTGCAGGTAGGGGGTCATCAGCGCGAGCGAGGCGAGATAGGTGATGCCGACAGTGAAAATGAAGAGCATCCCCACCGCGAAGTTGCGGTCGAGGAACAGGCCCGGCTTCACGAAGGGCTCCCTGGCGGTGAAGGTATGGACCAGGAACAGGTAGAAGGCCGAGGCCGTGATCAGCGCCTCGATCTGGATCTCGCCCGAGGAAAACCAGTCCAGCTGCTCGCCGCGGTCGAGGAACAGCTGCAAGGCGCCGACGGACACGCTGAGCAGGCCGAAACCCAGCCAGTCGAGTTTCGCCGCCGCTTGCGGGCGGGTTTCGGCGACGAAGGCGCTGACACCGGCGAAGGCCAGCGCGCCGATGGGCACGTTGATGTAGAAGACCCAGCGCCAGCTGGCATGGTCGGTCAGCCAGCCGCCGATCACCGGGCCGAGGACCGGGCCCACCATCACCGACACGCCGAACAACGCCATGGCCGAGCCGCGCTCCTCCTGGGTGTAGATGTCCAGCAGGATGGCCTGGGAGAGGGGCACCAGGGCGGCGCCGAAGAAGCCCTGCAGCAGGCGGAACACCACGATCTGCGGCAAGGATTGGGCCAGCCCGCAGAGCACCGAGGCGACGACGAATCCAATGATGGAAACATTCAGCATCCGCTTGCGGCCGAAGCGGGTCGCCAGATAGCCGGAGGGCGGCGTCATGATCGCCGCCGCCACGATATAAGACGTCAGCACCCAGTTGATCTGGTCGGCGCTCGCCGAGACGCTGCCCTGGATGTAGGGCAAGGCCACGTTGGCGATGGTGGTGTCCAGCGCCTGCATGATGACCGCCAGGATAACGCAGCCGGTGATGGCCCCGCGATTGGCGACGGCTGCCGTCCGTGGGCTACTCATGGCTTTTTGCGTGCGCGGTACCGAACAGTCCGCTGGTGAATTCGGGCAGGCCGCGGGCGTGGCCGGTGTCCACCTCGGCGGTGACGCTCATGCCGACGCGCAGCGGCGGCTTGCCGGCAGGGGTGTCGATGCGGACGCGCATGGGGATGCGCTGCACCACCTTCACCCAGTTGCCCGAGGTGTTCTGCGCTGGCAGCAGGGAGAAGCTGGCCCCCGACGCCGGGCTGATGCTGTCGATTGTCCCGTTCCAGACCTCGCCGGGATAGGCGTCGGCGGTAACCGTTACCGGCTGGCCCACCCGCACATAGGTGAGCTCCGTCTCCTTGGGCGATGCCTCGATCCAGGCATGGTCGGTGGCGACGACGCTGAATGCCGCATTCGCCGCCGCCAGGTACTGGCCGACCTGCAACGTCGACACCTTGGTCGCCACCCCGTCCATCGGCGCGTGTACGACCGTGTGGGAGAGCTGACGCGCCATTTCGTCGCGGGCGGCGATGGCGTCGCGGTAGCGCGGATGCTGCTCGATCGGCCCATCAGGGTCGCCGCTCAGATTGGCGGCGATGCCCGCGAGCTGCTGGGCCAACTCGGCCAGCTTTTGCTGCGCGACCTCGAAATTATGGCGTGCCTGTTCGTAGGCGGCGGGCGACGCGAAGCTGCTGCTGGCGAGCTGCTTCTTGCGCTCCATCTCCGCGGCGTAGTAGGCGAGATCCGCCTTGGCCTGCCCGATCTGGGCCTGCATGGCGCGATAGCTGGCCTGCAGCGCGGTCAGTTCGTTGCGGACGTTGCCGATCTGCGATTCGGCCCGCTGGAGCGCCAGCCGGAAGGGCTGGTCGTCGAGGCGGAACAGCACGTCTCCGGCCTTCACGGCCTGGTTCTCGCGGACGGCAATGTCAGCCACAATCCCCGAGACGTCGGTGGCGATGCCGACCATGTCCGCCTGGACGTAGGCGTTGTCGGTGGACATGGCTTGTCCGCCGGTCGCGTATTCGTAGCCGCCGGCAACCAAGGCCACCGGCAGGAGCGCGAACAATCCGCGGCGCAACAAGCTGCGCCCGATCCAGGCGCCATTTCCTGTGGCGGGGCCGATGGAGGCCTCCTTGGTCGCACTTGCCTCAGTCATTTCTAGGCGAACTCCGTTCAACGATCGGACGCTCGCACGCGGCGAGCAGATTGGACTTCATGGCGGTGAGCGTACGGAAGAGCGCCTCTTGATCCGCCTGCGACACGCCTTCCAGCGCCTCGGCGCGCGTGGCCTCGCCAATGGGGCGCATGGCCTCCAGCAGGGGATGCGCGGCCTCGGTCAGGAACAGAAGGCGGATGCGGCGGTCGGTGGGGTGAGGCCGCCGCTCGATCAGCCCCATCGTCTCCAGCTTGTCCA
>DATJKV010000030.1:0-11503 GCA_035491155.1 Magnetospirillum sp.
AGCAGCAGGCGTTTCGCGACCTTGGCCTGGACATGGCGGTGGTGGCGGCCTACGGCCTGATCCTGCCCAAGGCCGTCCTGGAGGCGCCCAGGCATGGCTGCCTCAACGTGCACGCCTCGCTGCTGCCGCGCTGGCGCGGCGCCGCGCCCATCCAGCGCGCCATCCTGGCCGGCGACACGGAAACCGGCGTCACCATCATGCAGATGGATGTGGGGCTGGATACCGGCGACATGCTGCTGAAGCAGGCGCTACCCATCACCGCCACCACCACCGCCGCGACGCTGCACGACCAGTTGGCCGAGTTGGGCGCGCACATGATCGTCGACGCCGTCGCCCGCTATCCCGAGCTGGAGCATGTGAAGCAGCCCGAGGACGGCGTCACCTACGCCCACAAGCTGGCCAAGGAAGAAGGCAAGCTGGACTGGACCCGCCCGGCGGCCGAGCTGGAGCACCAGGTGCGCGGCCTCAACCCCTGGCCGGGCGTGTGGTGCGAGCTGGGGTCCGAGCGCCTGAAGGTGCTGGAGGCGGAACTGGCGGGCGGCAGCGGCGCCCCCGGCAGCGCCCTGGACGACCAGCTTGCCATCGCCTGCGGCCAGGGGGCGCTAAGGCTCACCCGGGTGCAGCGCGCCGGCAAGGCCCCCATGGGCGCGGCCGAGCTGCTGCGCGGCTTCGCCGTCCCCAAGGGCACGGTGCTGGGCTGATGCCCCGCTACAAGCTCACCGTCGAATATGACGGCTCCGGCTATTGCGGCTGGCAGCGGCAGGAGCACGGGCCGTCGGTGCAGCAGGCGCTGGAGGAGGCGGTGCTCCGCTTCTGTCAGAGTGAGACCCTGGTGCAATGCGCAGGCCGCACCGACGCGGGTGTGCACGCCACCGCCCAGGTGGCCCATTTCGACGCGCCGCGCGAATACCGCACCGACCGGGTGCGCGACGGGCTGAATTTCCATCTGCGCCCCCACCCCATCGCGGTGCTGGCGGCCGAGGAAGTGGACGACGATTTCCACGCCCGCTTTTCCGCCATCGGACGCTCCTATCTCTACCGCATCGTCAATCGCCGGGCACCGGCCGCGCTGGAGGCAAGCCGGGTGTGGTGGGTGCCGGTGGCCTTGGACGCCGAGGCCATGCAGGCCGGCGCCAATTACCTGCTGGGCCACCACGACTTCACCACCTTCCGCGCCAGCGAGTGCCAGGCCAAAAGCCCGTTGAAGACGCTGGGCGAGCTGACCGTGACCCGGGTGGGCGAGGAAATCCGCATCATCACGGCGGCCCGTTCCTTCCTGCATCACCAGGTCCGCAACATGGTCGGCACCCTGCGGCTGGTGGGCGAAGGCAAGTGGCAGCCGGAAGACGTCAAGCGCGCCCTGGAAGCAAGGGACCGCGGCGCCGGTGGCCCCACCTGTCCGCCCGACGGCCTTTATCTGACCGGCGTAAAGTACCCCGTTCATACGGCGTAAGACCCACTCTTAGGTAGAATTCCTTTACCGTTGTAGTACCTGGAGACTATGCCTAACATGGCCCTGGGGTTAGGCGCAGGGGCATTCCATGGCAGATACGGATCTGATTTCCAAACGGCTTGCCGTCCTTTCCATCGTGCAGGCAGACAGGGATACGCTGCGCGCCTTCCGGCCGATTCTGGAGCGTTTCCTCGACGACATCCTGACCGCCTTCTACGCCCATATCCGCAGCTTCCCCGAACTGGAGCGCCACTTTCCTTCGGAACACGTGGCCGCCCACGCCAAGGGCGCGCAGAAGGCCCACTGGATGCGCCTGTTCTCGGGCGCCTTCGATGCCGAGTACATGCATTCGGTGCGCGAGATCGGCCGTACCCATGCCCGCATCGGCCTGGAGCCGCACTGGTACATCGGCGGCTACGCCATGGTGCTGGCCCGCCTGCTGGCCACCGCCACCGAGACCCAGAAGACCAACCTGTTCGGCGCCAGCGACAAGATGGCGTTGGGCAAGCTGCACTCCATCGTTGCCCGCGCAGTGCTGCTGGACATCGACCTGGCGGTGTCGGTCTACCTGGAAACCATGCGCGACGAGGCACTGGCGGCGCAGCAGCGGCACGAGGCCGCCATCGTCCAGGAACTGACGGACATGGTGCAGGCCGCCACCCAGGGCGACTTGTCCCGGCGCATCCCGCTGGCGGGCAAGGAGGGCTTTTTCCGCGACCTGTGCGGCGCGGTGAATGCCTTGGTGGACACCACCGACATGGCGCTGAAGGACGTGGGCGGCGTGCTGGGCGCGGTGGCCGATGGCGACCTTACCCGCCGGGTCACCACCGATCACCAGGGTGTCTTCGGCGCGTTGAAGGACGACATCAACCGCACCGCCACCAAGCTGTCCCAGGTGGTTGCCGGCATCAACACTGCGACCCGCGAAATCGCCAATGCCGCCTCGGAAGTGGCCGCCGGCAGCCACGATCTGTCCGAGCGTTCCGAACAGCAGGCATCCAACCTGGAAGAGACGGCGGCCGCGTTGGAACAGCTGGCCGCGGCCGTGCGTCGCAATTCCGCCAACGCCAACCAGGCCAACGAACTGGCCGCCCATGCCCGTGAGGTGGCCACCGAGGGCGGCGATGTGGTGGGCAATGCCATCGCCGCCATGGGCCGCATCGAGGCCAGTTCCGACAAGATCGAGAACATCGTCGGCATGATCAACGAGATCGCCTTCCAGACCAACCTGCTGGCGCTGAATGCGGCGGTCGAGGCGGCCCGTGCCGGCGACGCCGGCAAGGGCTTCGCGGTGGTAGCGGCCGAAGTGGGGAATCTGGCCCAGCGCTCGGCGGTGGCCTCCAAGGAGATCAAGACGCTGATCGCCGAC
Organism: Magnetospirillum sp.; assembly: GCA_035491155.1. GTDB lineage: Bacteria > Pseudomonadota > Alphaproteobacteria > Rhodospirillales > Magnetospirillaceae > Magnetospirillum. The sequence goes on from DATJKV010000030.1 coordinate 2,823, forward strand.
AGTTCGGCCCAGGTGCGCACCGGCGCCGATCTGGTGGTGGGCACCGGCAAGGCGCTGGAGGAGATCGTCACCGCCGTGCGCAAGGTGGCCGACATCGTGGTGGAAATCACCGACGCCAGCCGCGAGCAATCGGCCGGCATCGAGCAAGTCAATGCGGCGGTCTCGCACATCGACGAGACCACCCAGCAGAACGCCGCCTTGGTGGAGGAAAGCGCCGCCGCCGCCACCTCGCTGGAGGAGCAGGCGGCCAACCTGGCCGAGATGATGACCTTCTTCCGCTAGAGACTGTCTGGGTTTGGTCGAACCTTTCCTTTTCTTCGTCATGGCCGGGCTTGACCCGGCCATCCAGGCTGCCGAAGGCGGCTTCGCCACCATGGACCCCCGGATCAAGTCCGGGGGTGACGAAAATGAAAGGGCTTCAGCCTAAGTCGGGCAAACTCAAGAACCACGACCCGCGTGGATGGGCCGCGCAGCCGTTCCACCTAAGCCTCGCGCACGCCCTTGAGGAAGTTCCACACCAGGCCCTTGAGGCGGCTTGCGTCCTGGGCCAACACCTGCGCCGACGTCAGCACCTTGCCGGCGGCGTCGCCGGTTTCGCCGGCGGCGGAGATGACCTCGCCGATGCTGGACGACGCCTGCCGGGTTTCCACCGCCGCCAGCTGGACGCTGCGGGCGATTTCCGCCGTTGCCGCCGATTGTTCCTGCACAGCGGCAGCAATGGCGTCGGCGATGCGGGCGATGTCCTCGATGCGGCGCACGACGGCGGCGATGGCATCCACCGCCTGGGCGGTGGCGCCTTGCACCGCGCCGACCTGGGCGCCGATCTCCTCGGTGGCCTTGGCCGTCTGGCTGGCCAAATCCTTGACCTCGCCCGCAACCACCGCGAAGCCCTTGCCGGCCTCGCCGGCGCGGGCGGCCTCGATGGTGGCGTTGAGCGCCAGCATGTTGGTCTGGTTGGCGATGTCGGCGATCAGTCCCACCACCTGGCCGATGCGGGCCGAACTTTCCGCCAGCCCCGCCACCGTGTCGCTGCTGCGCGCCGCCTCGTCCGAGGCCGCCTGAGCGATGGCGGTGGACTGTTCCACCTGCCGTCCGATTTCCTGGATGGACGCCGAAAGCTGCTCGGCGGCGGTGGCCGCCGTCTGCACGTTGGTCGAGGCCTGCTCGTTGGCCTGGGCGACGCCGGCGACCTGGCCGCGGGTACGTTCGGCATTGGCCAACAGCGTGCCGGCCGTCGCCTCCATTTCGGTCGAGGCGGTGTTGACCAGATCGACCACGCCGGCCACGGCCTGGTCGAATTCGTGGGTCAGCGTCTCGATGGTGCGGGCGTGGGTCTCGCGGGCCTGCCGCTCGCTTTCCTGCGACGCCGCCAGCTGGTCGGCGCGGATGGCGTTGTTCTTGAACACCGCCACGGCCTGCGCCATCTCGCCGATTTCGTCGCCGCGCTCACCCAGCGGCACCTCGACGGTATGGTCGCCCCCGGCCAGCCGGCTCATCACCGCCGTCAGCGCACGGATGGGCCGGGCGATGGCGCGACCGACCTGGAGCCCGAGCGCCAGCACCACCAGGGTGGCCAACGCCACGGTGACCAGTCCGGTCAGCAGCATGCGGCGGGTGCTGTCACGCGCCGCGCCTTCCACGTCCTGCTGGTGCGCCCGCGCCTTGTCCACCACGGCGACCGCCGCCTCCTCCAGGCGGTCGTAGCGGACACCCACCTCGGACAGGCTCATGTTGGCCAGGGACATGTCCACGTCCATCAGGTCGAGCACTTGACCGGCCGCCTTGCGATAATCGGCCAGGGCAGTCCGGGTACGGTCCAGCGCCTCGCCGCGCGCGCCCTCGGGCAACGCGTCGAGGCGCCGTTCCGCCTGTGCGGTCATTGCGGCATAGGTCTTCTTGACCTCGGCCACCTTGGCGGCCTCGATCATGGCACCTTGCCAGCTGACCGCCTGATAAAGGGCGGCGTTACCCTGGGCGATGTCCAGTTGCGCCGCGCCGATGCCCTCGGTGATGGCGGTGGCGGCGGCCATGCTTTGGGCAGCCTGGTCATTGGTGGCGACCGTGACCACCAACACCACACCCACCACCAGCGTGGCCAGCGTGCCGATCACCGGCGCGACCAACGTGCGAGTGGACACCGAGGCGTCACGCAACAGGCTCATGGCTTCCTCCCTGCCAAGCGCCTAGCGCTTGTCGTAGGCGCCGACGCCGAAGGTGTAGCCCTCGGCCCGCACCACGTAGGCATGCTTCTGCTCGATGGCCTTGGTCTGCGGGTTCTGCCACTTGAAATCGACCCAGCCGGCGGTCTTGACCGCGACGATCTCGCGGATCAACGCCTTGCCGTCGCTGTCGCGGATATCGATCAAATTCTTGCCGATCAACGCCTTGTTGGCGCCGTGGGCGACGCAATTGCCGGCGTCGTCATAGACGAACACGTAAAGGTCGCGGTCCTTGAAACCGTCGGAGCCTTCGGTGATGGCGGCGAACGCCTTGTCCTTGCCGTTGGCGGTGTAGAACTGGGCAGCTTTCTCGGCCATGGCCTTGGCTTCGTCGCGGGAGCCGTATTCCACGGCGTGGGCAGCGCTCATGGACATGCCGGCAAACACCACCAAAGCGACGACCAGACGGAACAGCGTAATGAATGCACGCATCTGTTTGCCCCCCAAGTGTAAGCTTTCTCCTTCAAGGAAGACACGGGGGCAAAAAATTATCAATGGCAGTATTGTTACAAGCATTCACCCAATGGTTACGCGCAATTTTACGCAATTTACGCAAGTGAGCCCGCTGTGAGGAGAGCCAACGAGTCACGCGTCGCCCACGTCCAACCATAGGTTTTATGAGAAAATATCCAGCCTCAGCCCAGCCGCTTCAGCCGGTAGCTCGCCGCACCATAGCTGGCCAGCTTGGAGCACGGGTGCGCCTCGAATCCCTGGCTTTGCCAGAAGCCGTCCGAGTCGTTGACCGCCGTCAGGGCGATGCAGCCGAAGCCGTGGGCGCGGGCGACCTCCTCCAGCAGCCGGGCGATGGCGGCGGCGAGGCCGCGGCCGCGCGCCTCGGGCAGCAGGCAGAGGTCATGGATATACAGGCAATCGGCGCCGTCGATGCGACCCAGCACGGTGTCCAAGGGCGGCGGCTGGCCGACGATGCCGGGATGACTGATGCAATAGCCGAGCGCGCCGCAATCCGCTTCCACCACCAGGCAGCCGGCGGGGAACAGCGCCAGGCGGTCGGCGAACACCGCCGGGTCCTCGGGATGATCCAGGTGCACCCGGTCGGCGATGGCCGCCACAATCGCCAGGTCGTCGGGCCGCATGGGGCGCCAAGCGGCGGTCGTGCCCCCATCGGCCATGGTCACATCGCCATCAGCTTGTCGCTGACCGCCTTCAGCAAGGCGGCCAACAGAACGTCTAGCAGAACCACGCCGGCAGCAGTGCCCACGCCCACTTCCAGGGCCACGTGGGCCACATAGGCGCGGTAGACCAGCAGGATGACGGTGACGAACTGGGCCAGCGCCATGGTGGCGTGGCCCGGTACCAGAACCGCCAGAATGGCGACGGGCAGCAGGATGGTCATCTGCACCAGGGCCGCCCAGTTGTAGGCGACGATATAGCGCATGTAATTGGGCCACTTGCCGAGCGAATCGGCGATGGTGATCATCAGCACCGGAAAGGCGGTCCAGTCGATGACGTAGCCGATCATCTGGATGGCAAGCTGGCGCGGACCGCCGCCGATATCGCCGGACAGCATGTCGAGGATGACGAAGGCCGGCGCCACCAGCACCGCCGCCCAGAACGAGCGCCAAAAGCCCTGCGGCGTGGCGTCGAACATGGCAAGGCCGGCCGGGTCGCGGCGGGCCAGGCGCAGGGCGCCGGTCAGCCCCGCGGCGATCTCGGCCACGCTGATCATCGGTGGCCCACCAGCCGCTCCAGCACCCGCTCATAAATTTCGGTCAGGCCCAGCATGTCGGCGACCAGCACATGCTCGTCCACCTTGTGCATGCTCTGCGCCACCAGGCCGAATTCCAGCACCGGGCAGAAATTCTTGATGAAACGGGCGTCCGAGGTGCCGCCGGTGGTGGACAGTTCGGGGCGCAGCCCGCTCACCGCCTCCGCTGCGTCGGCCACAGCCTCGCTCAAGGGGCCGGGCTGGGTGAGGAAGCTTTCGCCCGACACCTCGACCGAGCATTCGTAATCGCCGCCCACCGAGGCCAGAATCTCGCGAATCCACGCCTCAATCGAGGCGCCGGAGTGCAGGTCGTTGAACCGGATGTTGAAGCCGGCACGGGCCTCGCCGGGAATCACGTTGGTGGCGGCATTGCCCACGTCCACCGTGGTCAAGGCCAAGGTCGAGGCCTGGAAGTGTTCGCTGCCTTCGTCCAACGGCTTTTCGGTCAGGCGCCGCACCATCTCCAGCAAACGCGGAATGGGATTGTCGGCCAAGTGCGGATAGGCTGCGTGACCTTGCGTTCCGAACACCCGGATCTTGCAGTTCAGCGAGCCGCGCCGGCCGATCTTCATCATCTCGCCCAGGCGCTTGGGGTTGGTGGGCTCGCCCACCAAGCAAAGGTCCAGCTTTTCGCCCTGCGCCTGCAACCACTCCAGCACCTTGACGGTGCCGTCCACCGCCGGGCCTTCCTCGTCACCGGTGATCAGCAGCGAGATCGAGCCCTTGGGCGCGCCCTTTTCCAGGAAGCGCGCCACCGCCGCGACGAAGCAGGCGATGCCGCCCTTCATGTCGGCGGCGCCGCGGCCGAACAGGCGACCGTCGATGACGTGGCCACCGAATGGGTCCACCGTCCAGGTCCCGCCCACCGGCACCACGTCGGTGTGGCCGGCGAAGCAGAAATTAGGGCCCTCGCTGCCCAGACGGGCATAGAGGTTCTTGATGGTCGGCCCGCCGGTCGAGGAATCCACAGCATGGCAAGTGAAACCCAGGCCTTTGAGGGCCTGGGTCAGCACGCCGATGGCCCCGGCGTCCTCGGGCGTAACGCTGGGGCAGCGGATGAGCGCTTGGGCAAGGGCGACTGGATCGAGATGGTTCGCCACGTTTCCGGCGGTCCTTTCGCGGAACCTTCATGGATGGCCGGGACAAGCCCGGCCATGACGGCTCCATAATTGGCATCGTCATGCCCGGACTTGGGTCCCAGGCATCCACGACCTTCCTTAGTCGCGCAGCAGCTCGTTGATGGAGGTCTTCGAGCGGGTCTTCTCGTCCACGCGCTTGACGATGACGGCGCAGTACAGGTTGGGGCCCGGGGTGCCGTCGGGCAACGGCTTGCCCGGCATGGTGCCCGACACCACCACCGAATAGGGCGGCACGCGGCCGACGAACACCTCGCCGGTGGCGCGGTCGACGATCTTGGTGGAAGCGCCCAGGTACACGCCCATGGACAGCACCGAACCCTCGCCGACGACGACGCCCTCGGCCACTTCGGCGCGGGCGCCGATGAAGCAATTATCCTCGATGATCACCGGACCGGCCTGCAACGGCTCGAGCACGCCGCCGATGCCGGCGCCGCCCGAGATGTGCACGTTGGTACCGATCTGGGCGCACGAGCCGACGGTGGCCCAGGTGTCCACCATGGTGCCGGAATCCACGTAGGCACCGACATTGACGAAGGAGGGCATCAGCACCACGCCCGGCGCGATGAAGGCCGAGCGGCGCACGATGGCGCCCGGCACGGCACGGAAGCCGTGGGCGCGGAACTTGCCGTCATCCCAGCCCTCGAACTTCGAGGGCACCTTGTCGAACCAGTGGGCGCCGCCCGGGCCGCCCGGAATGGGGGCGTTGTCGTTCATGCGGAACGACAGCAACACCGCCTTCTTGAGCCACTGGTTGACCACCCACTCGCCGTCCAGCTTCTCGGCCACGCGCAGATGGCCGGTGTCCAGCATGCCCAGCGCCGTGTCCACCGCATCGCGGACCTTGCCGCCGGTCTGGAAGTTGATGGTGTCGCGCGCCTCCCAGGCGTCCTCGACGGCTTGTCTCAGATCGGCGAAGCTCATGAATCTATCCCTTGAGGGTGATGGTTGGAATTGGGGCGAACATAGCGCTTTGGGATCTCAAGTCAAACCACAGCCTGCAGCCATGCCACCAGATCGTCGGTCACGTGATGGACGTAAGGCAGCTCTTCCTCGGGGTGGCCGATAAGGGCGGCGTCGGGGTGGTTTTCCTGGCGCACCCACACCGTGGTCATGCCGATGTCGCAGGCCGGCTTCAGGTTGCGATGGATGTCCTCGACCATGGCCGAAGCATCAGCGTCGATGCCGAAGCGCTTGACCATGGCCTGGTAGCACTCCGGCTGCGGCTTGGGGATGAAGTCGGCGGCAACGATGTCGAAGATGCCCTCGAACCGGCTGGCGATGCCGAGGCGCTCCATGACGTTGACGGCGTGGCGCTCGGAGCCGTTGGTGAAGATCAGCCGCCGGCCGGGCAGCCGCGCCAGGGCCGCGTCCAGGGCCGGCGCCACGTCCAGCACGGTGTGGTCGATGTCGTGGACGTAGTCCAGGAAATCCTCGGGTTCGATGCCGTGCACCAGCATCAGGCCCCGCAGGGTGGTACCGTAATCCCGGTAATAGCTCTTCTGCAGCCGGAAGGCGTCGTCCAGGGACAGGCTCAGGCGCCCGGCGATGAACTGGCGCATGCGCACGTCGATTTGCGGGAACAGGCTGGACGACGCCGGGTACAAGGTATTGTCCAGGTCGAATACCCAAGCGCGCACGTGACCCAGGCCGAGGCGGCGGAAATCGGTTTCGCTCATGGGCTCCACAGGTAAAGGCGTGCCCGGCCGAAGGCAAGCAATTAGCCCGCTCGTATCACGATTTGCCCATCGTCCCCCTTTGCTGGCTGTGTTAAGAGCATGGAGGTGGGCTGGAGAGGCGCAGGGCATGAACGGCGAGGTCAAACGTTCGCGCAAGGATGGCGCAGGGCTGGAGATCAGCCTGGGTAACGCCGCGCTGTCCGCCTATCCGGGGGTGGCGCTCCTGGTGGCGAAGGACGGCCACGTGTTGGCCGCCAACGGCCGCGCCGAGCCGCTGGCCCGCGCCATGGCCGAGGGCCGGTTGCAACACCTGCCCGAGCTGCTGGAATCCCCCGGGGGCCGCACGGTGCTGGAAATCCTACCCGCCGCCACCGGCGGTTCGGTCACCCTGGAACTGTCCGCCCTGCCCACCGAGAACGGCCATACCCTGGTGCTGGGGCGTGACGCCACGCTGGAGCGCAACCTGCGCTCGGCCCTGGTGGAATCGCGCCAGCGCTACAAGGATTTGGTGGAGATCAGTTCGGACTTCGCCTGGGAGGTGGGCTCCGACGGCCGCTTCATCTTCGTCAGCCCCAAGGGCGCGCTGGGCTTTACCGCCGACGAACTGGTGGGCCGCGACCCCGCCCAATTCATCGCCGCCCTGCCCTCGTCCGAGGCCGACGCCCCGTTCACCGCCGCGCTGGCGGTCGAGGACGCAGAAGTGTGGATGAAGCAGGCCGACGGCTCCGAGGCCTGCGTGCTGATGTCCTCTACCCCCATCCTGGGCGAACACGGCGAATGGAAGGGCGCCCGCGGCGTTTGCCGCGACGTGACGCAGGAACGCCTGCGCGACGCGGCGCTGTCACGCGCCAACAACCGCGAGCGGCTGCTGTCCTACATCGTGCGATTCAGCCGCGACGAGGTGAACCCGGCCGACATGCTGCGCGCCGCGGCCGAAGCCACCGCGCGGGCCCTGGGCGCCACCGGCTGCCAGATTTTCCGTATCATCCCCGATGCCTCCGACTTCGCACTGGCCGCCCAGTTCGGCGAGGGTGGCGACGAGCGGCCGGTGCTGGACAGCTTCATCGCCAGCGACCATTTCGACCAGGACCTGGACGGCTGGCACGTGCTGTCCACGGTCAGCCGTTATCGCGGCTCCATCAACGGCGCCGTGCTGCTGTGGCGGGATTCGTCCCGCGGCACCTGGAGCGACGACGACCGCCTGCTCATCGACGACGTGGCCAACCAGGTGGGCCTGGCCAACGAGCAGATCACCAATCATGAGCGCATCCTCAAGCTGTCACGCACCGATTCGCTGACCGGCCTGTTCAACCGCCGCGCCTTCTTCGAGGAGATCGCGCGCCGCTTCGCCCGGCTGCTGCGCGAACACAAGCCGGCGGCGCTGATCTACGTGGATCTGGACAATTTCAAGCTGGTCAACGACGTGCACGGCCACAACACCGGCGACCAGGCCCTGCTGGCCGTGCGCGACCTGCTGCTGCGGCACACCCGCCCCATCGACCTGGTGGCCCGGCTGGGCGGCGACGAGTTCGCCATCTGGCTGGAGGGCGCCGAGGAGCGCATTGCAGTGGTGCGCTGCCAAGAGCTGCTGGCCGCCACCAAGGTGCTGGAGACCTATTCCGGCAGCCCCGACCGGCCGCTGCACATGTCGCTGGGCGTGGCCGTCCACGGCGGCCCCAGTTCGGAAAGCCTGGACGAGCTGATCGCGCGCGCCGACAAGGCCATGTACCAGGTCAAGCGCGACGGCAAAGGCGACTGGCGGCTGGCGCCCCCGCCGAAGACGCCACCATCGAAGATGGGGGGCTGACGGGCCATGGTGGTCGGGTTGTTCAAGCGACTGCTGCGGGGGGGCCGCAAGATCACCTACGAGGAGGCGCGCGAATTGGCCGCCGCCCCCAATCCCACCATGCGCGCCGCACTG
>DATJKV010000031.1:0-3210 GCA_035491155.1 Magnetospirillum sp.
CGCGCGGGGTAGAGATCATCGCCCGCGTGGGCGGCGACGAGTTTGCCTTCGTCATCGACGACAACAGCAGCGGCGAGGCCGGCGCCGAGTTGGCCCAGACGCTGTTGAAGGTTGTCGCCACCGCGTTCGAGCTGGAGGGGCATGAGGTTCAGGTGGGCGCCAGCGTCGGCATCGCGCTCTATCCCATGGATGGCTCGGATGCCGAGACGCTGATGAAGAATGCCGACGTGGCCATGTATCGCGCCATCCATGAGGCGCCCAACGGCTATCGCTTCTTCACCGCCACCATGGATTCCGAACTGGCGGCCCGCCGCCGGCTGGAAGGCGACCTGCGCCGCGCCGCCATGCGCGGCGAACTGGTGCTGCACTACCAGCCCATCGTCGCGGTAAAGGACCGCAGCATCGTCGGCTTCGAGGCGCTGGTGCGCTGGAACCACCCGGAAGACGGCCTGATTCCGCCCGCCCACTTCATTCCGTTGGCCGAGGAGAACGGGCTGATCGCTCCCATCGGCGAATGGGTGCTGGGCGAGGCCTGCCGTCAGGCTCGCCTGTGGGCGGATGCCGGCCTGCCGGCGGTGCCCATCGCCGTCAACCTGTCGGCGGTGCAGATGAAGCGCCAGGATCTGCCGCTGCTGGTCCACCGGCTGCTGACCGAGTCGCGGCTGCCGCCCGGCCGGCTGGAACTGGAGCTGACCGAGACCGCCATGATGGAGGATGCCGTGGCGGCCAGCCGCGTGCTGGCCGACGTCAAGGCCATGGGCATGAACCTGGCGGTGGATGATTTCGGCACCGGCTATTCCTCGCTGGGCCGGCTCAAGCGCTTTCCCGTCGCCAAGCTGAAAATCGACCGTTCGTTCGTTGCCGACGTGGCCGCGAACGACAGCGACCGCGCCATCACCCGCGCCATCATCTCGCTGGCCCACGCGCTGGAGTTGAAGGTGGTGGCCGAGGGCGTCGAGACCGAAGCCCAGTTCGCCATCCTGGCGGAAGAGGGCTGCGACTGCGCCCAGGGCTTCTTGTTCAGCCCCGGCGTAGACGCGGAGAAGGCCGCCGAGTTGCTGCGGAAGGGTGGGTTCTAACCCTAATCGCGTGCGCACCCCGGTCGTGCCGGTGGTGTTCGCTTGGGCATTATGCCCGACACCGATCCGGTCCTTTTGCGCCATCGCGCCCTGGAACAGATCGCCATGGTGGCGCTCTACGGCGCGCGCGTCATGATGGAGAGCGGGGCGCGCGCCCAGGTGGTGCACCAGTGCGCAGAGATGATGGCGCACGGCATGGGAGCCGAGCGGGTGGCGTTCCGCTCCGGCTACGCTTCGCTGGTCATCACCGTGACGCACGGCGTCAATTCCATCACCCGCATGGTCGATGTCGGCCGGCACGGCGTGAACCATCGCCTCGACCTGGACATCCGCCGGCTGGCGGTGCGGGTGGCGCAAGGCGGCATGGGGCCGGCCGAGACCCAGGCCGAGATCGAGCGGCTGGTACGCGACACGCCGCGCCATCCTCCCTGGCTGGTGGCCATCGCCGTCGGGGTGGCCTGCGCCGCCTTCGGCCGGCTGTTCGGGGTGGATTGGCCGGGCTTCGCCGCGGCCGCCGTCGCTGCTACCATCGGCCAATACGTTCGCCATGAGCTGATCGTCGCCAAGGTCAACGGCTTCGTCATCGCTGCCCTCATCGCCTTCATCTCCGCCACGTTGGGCGAGATTGGAGCGATGCTTCTGCACAGCGGCACCGTCAACCTGGCGCTGATGGCGTCGGTGCTGCTGCTGGTGCCCGGCGTGCCGGCGCTCAACGCCCAGATGGACATCATGGAAGGGTCGCCGACGCTGGGCAGCGCGCGGGCGGTCACCGTCATCGTCATCATGGTGTTCGTTACCGTGGGCGTGTGGCTGGCCCAGGCGCTGATGGGGCTGTTGCCATGACCGTGGACGTGGCCCACATCGCCCATCAGGCTGTGTTCGGCGCGGTTGCCGCCGCCGGGTTCGGCGTGCTGTTCAATTTCGGGCCACGCGCGCTGTTGTGGTGCGGCGCTTGCGGCGCGCTGGCGCTGGCGGTGCGGACACTGGGGCTGGACGGCCGTTGGAGCCTGGAGGCGGCTTCGTTCGTGGCGGCTGCCGCTGTGGGCGTAATGGTGCGGCTGCTCAGGCCCCAATTACGGCAGGCCAGCAGCGCCATGGCGTTGGCCGGGTGTATTCCCATGGTACCGGGCGCCTTCTTCGCCCAGGCCATTCTGGGCCTGCTCGCGCTCACCACTCCGGCCGGCACGGAAACCAGCGCCATGATCGCCACCACACTGGAATACACTCTGCGGGTGCTGTTCACCGTAGGCGCCATTGGTGCCGGCCTGACCATCCCCATCCACCTGATGCGGACCCGTGAGTTCTGATTTCACCGCGCTGAAATATTCCGCTATGCGCGAATTGGGTAGAGTGGCCGCTCCCATGATTGACGTGGAGCGTTCGATGATCAAGCGTGCGGTGTGCGTGGCGGCGACCTTGGCGGCGCTGCCGGCAGTGGCGGCAGAGCCGAAGGGGCTCGGCGCCATCGAGACAGTCGTGGTGATCTATGCCGAGAACCGCAGCTTCGACAACCTGTACGGCCACTTCCCCGGCGCGCACGGGGTGGATGCGCTGGCGCCGTCGCAGGTGCGCCAGCTGGACCGCGACGGTTCGGCGCTGCCCGATCAGCCCTTTGTCCTCAAGGACCCCGCCACGCCGACGCCCGATCTGGTCCACCGCTTCTATCAGAACCAGATGCAGATCAACGGCGGTCGCAACGACAAGTTCGTCGCCTGGTCCGATGCCGGCAAGCTGGTCATGGGAACCTATGACGGCTCCAAATTGCCGCTGTGGCGCGTCGCCCGCGAGTTCACCCTGGCCGACAACTTCTTCATGGGCGCCTTTGGTGGCTCATTCCTCAATCACTTCTGGCTGGTCTGCGCCTGCACCCCCACCTACCCGAATGGCCCGAAGGTGCTGATCAGCGCGGTTGAGGATGACGGGGTGACATTGAAGACTGCCCCCGACTCGCCGGCCTCGGCCCTGCAAGGCCCGCCAAAATGGGTCAATGACGGGGCGTTGACGCCGGATTTCCATGCGGTCAACACCATGCAGCCGCCCTACCAGCCCAGCGCCAACAAGCCGGCTGAGGGCGGCGATCCGCGTTTCGCCGACCCCGCCAAGCCCAACACGCTGCCGCCGCAGAGCCTGC
>DATJKV010000032.1:0-4358 GCA_035491155.1 Magnetospirillum sp.
CCACCGCCAGCACGACCGCCAGCCGCCGTTCAGCCGGCGATACGGGTGCCCGCACCGGCCGGCGGTCAGCCGCCATGCGAGGGGCAGGGGCGCGGTACAGCACGAGCAGCACCGCCAGAAGCAGCAAGGCTTTCGCCGCGCCCAGCACCGGGAAATGAAGCAGCAGGTAATGGCCGAAGGACAAGGGATGTCCCAGTGCCGTCTCGGCGATGCCGGCCATCACGTTGTTGGGCACGTTGGCGGGCAGAATGGCGGACGATGGCAGATAGGTGGCGAACACCCCGCCCAGGACCAGCCCGGTATGGGCGCGCCCGCCCCTGCCATAGCCCAGGCGCTCGGCCAGGGCCGCCAGGATGGGCAGCATCAGCGCGATGCGCCCCATGGCCGAGGGCATGATGAAGGCCATGGCCAGGCCGAACAGCACCACGCCGGTCATGGCGCCACGCCATCCGCCATCCAGGCGAGCCGCAAGGAGAGCAGCCACACGGTCGCCCAGACCGCTGTGGCGGATGGCGGCCCCCAGCACCAGGCCCGACAGGATCAGCCAGAAGGCGGAAGACATCAGACCGGCGAACACCACTTCGGGCGGTGCTATCTTGGCCAACATGGCCACGGTGAAGAACAGCAGTGCCGTCACCGATTCCGCCAGGAGCCCGGAAGCCCACAGGCCGATGGTGCCCAGCACGAGGATGGCGATCCTCTGCTGGGCAGGCGCCAGGCCCGCGGGGTGCAGAACCAAGGCCACCATGCCGGCTGCGAAGAGGCCGGCGGTCAGCATCGGTACAGGTGCGGCCGTCTTGATCATGATCGCCTCCGGCAGGAATGCCTGGCGACCACAGCACACCGTTCACGGTGGGCTGAGAAGTCGCCAAAATTGGGCACCGCCTGTTCGGAAACGCACAGGTGGCGCCCAAAATCCGGCCCGCCCCGCCATTGGCGTGCTCCCATCGATCTGGCACTCTACCCGTGTGAAGCCGCACTTTCGGAGACGGGGATGGACTGGGAGAACCTGAAGTTCTTTCTGGCGGTGGCCCGCGAAGGCACGCTGGCCGGCGCCGGGCGCGCCCTGTCCGTCAAGCATTCCACCGTGTTCCGCCGCATCGCCCAGCTTGAGGATGATCTCGGCCTCAAGCTGTTCGATCGCCATCCCAACGGCTACCTGCTGACAGCCGTCGGCCGGGAGATGCTGGCGCCCCTGGCCCAGGTGGACGAGGATTTGGTGGCGCTGGAGCGCCGCCTGTCCGGGCAGGACCTGCGCCTCACCGGCACCGTCCGCATCTCCACGGTAGGCGTGCTGGTGCCATGGCTGTCACAAGTGCTGGTCGAATTCCGCACCCTCTACCCCGGCATCATCGTCGAGGTCTTGATCTCGCCGGCGATGGCGAGCTTGGCCCGCCACGAGGCGGACATCGCCATCCGGGTCGCCAGCAGCCCGCCCGAAAGCCTGGTCGGGCGGCGCATCGCTACGCTGCTGAACGGCATCTACGCCGCCCGCACCCATCCTGCCGCCGGCGAGCTTGCCCCCGACATCGCCGCCCATGACTGGGTCGGCTACAGCTTGGGCCGGAGCGATCTGCCCCATGCCCAATGGACCGCCGCCCATATCCCGCCTGAGCGGTTCGTGCTGCGCACCAATCACACCGGCATGCTGGTCGCCGCCGTCAAGGCCGGCCTTGGCCTGGGGCTGCTGCCCTGCTATCTGGGCGACGCCGAACCGGGCTTGCGACGCCTGAAAACCCTCGAAGGATTGGGCCAGGACATGTGGATCCTGACTCACAGCGATTTGAAGCGCACGCCGCGCATTCGCGCCCTGATGGACTTCCTCGCCAAGGAACTGGCCCGCCGCCGCGACCTGATCGAAGGGCGGATGGCGGGCGAAGCGGACGACTGATCCAAGGACAGCCAGTGTGCGGCATTGCACATCGCCGCCCAACCGGGCAGTGGCGTATGCCTGATGCAGCAATCCCGAGCTTCAGGAGACAGCGTTGACCAAGGACCAGCATCCCACCGGCGGCACGTGCTGCTCGCGCCGCGGCTTCTTGGGCGGAGCCGCCGCCGGAGCGGCCGGCTTGGCATCGTTCAACCCGGCGACCCTGCTGGCCAGGGACTCCGTCCTGCGCATGCCCGAGCCGACCGCCGCCGCTCCGGGGCAGAAGGTCGACATCGGCGCCTGCAAATCGGTCAAGGTCACCTGCATTTCCGAAGTCGGCTGGCACAGCAACGATAGGCTGAACGAGGACGTCAAGGCCGGCGGCGGCTGGGGCGCCAACCAGTGGGAAGTGCCGTGGAGCGCCGAGAACGCCGGCGGCAGTTGCAGCCTGGTCGATGTCGAATTCCTTGACGGCAGGCACACCCGCCTGCTGATCGATGTCGGCTGGAACCAGGACTACATGAAGCACCGCTTCGCCGAGACCGGCATCGACAAGATGCTGGCCGACGGCCGCATCGACGCCCTGTTCCTCACCCACGAGCATGTGGATCACCTGTTCGCCCTGCAGACGGTGCTGGAGATCCGCCGCGACATCCCGATCTACATCCCGGCCACCTTCCGCCCGGAAGCCTACCGCTTCATGGCGGGAAGCGACTTCCCCGCCGCCGGAGCCCGCAATGCGGTCACCCACACCGGCGAGTTGATCCGCCTGAAGCCCGGCGGGGTCAACAGGTTGGTGCCCGGCCTTGCCGCCGTCACCTTTGACCTGCCGATCATCCTGCAAACCGAGGGGGAGCAGTCGCTCTACGCCAACGTCCAGGACAAGGGGCTGGTGGTTATCACCGGCTGCGGCCACCAGGGCCTGCCCCGGATCATGGACTTTGCATCCAATACCCTGAGCGCCGCCGCCAAGGTCCACGGCCTTTACGGCGGCCTGCACCTGGCGCCGTTCGGCCCGCTTGCCCCGGCCCAGGAGGCGGTCATCCGCGACATGCCCAAATATGGCTTCGAGCGTATCGCCTGCAACCACTGCACCGGCTTGCCCGCCGTGGAATTGATGACCAAACTGGGCTTCCCCATAGTGCGGGGCACCGGCTCGCAAGGCTCGGCGAGCGACCTTTATGTCGGCAACGGGGATTCGGTGACCTTCGGCTGAGGAGGGCGAGATGGCGGGGCGTCACGAAGATCCACCACCGCCCTCGATCGAGGATACTGCCGGCATAGCGCGTGTGGCTGAACCGCCGGTGCTCATCGCGCCGCCGGTGCGCGGGCTTTGGGCCATCATGAATCCGCCCGGCCATGCCAGGCTGGCCTTCGATTTCCTGGCGGTGGATGAGCGCAAGTCTCCCTACAGGAAGGCGAGCCTGTGGCAAGCTCTCTTCCGTGCCCTGCCGGTCGAAGCCACCCACGCCTGGGGCCAGCCGGTCTTCGCGCCGGCCGACGGCGTGGTGGTGACGGCTTGCGACGGCATGCCGGATAGGAAGGATTTCAGCCTGATCCGCGACCTTCTGCGCCTCATGCTGTTCGGCCCCAGGAGGGGCGCTGCCTTTTCGGCGTACGGCGGCAACCATGTTATCCTCAAATGCGGCGACATCTATCCCCTGTTCGCCCATCTGCGCCAAGGGTCGGTTGCAGTGGCCGTCGGGGACACCGTCCGGTCTGGCGACAGGCTTGGGCAAGTTGGAAATTCCGGCTGCTCCCTTCAGCCGCATCTCCATTTCCAGGTGATGCGGGACCCGAACCCGTTTCCGCTGTTCAAGAATCTGGTTCCCTTCGTGGTCACCACGTTTCACCGCTGTCGGCGAGGCGAATGGAGAGGGTGTGCCGAATCCGCGCTGGCGAATGGCCACCATCTTCGCCTGTAGCAACGATGGGCCGCCGCCCAGGTGTAACTCAGGGAGAACGAGCGCCTCGCCACGCGGCCTTTTTGCAGCTTATGAGTCAATTGCGGTGGCGCTTTGCATTAAACGAGTCAATGGATTTGCCGGAAATGCGTCATCACCTGTCGACAATTCAAAGCCTTAGCAACAGACCGCTTGCGGGTTATGTGTCGCCCTACAGTCAGGTGACGCATAACCTGCAAACGTGACTCGTACGCCGCAAAATCTGGACGCATAAAGCGCAAAGGCCGCCCCGCGAGGAGCGGCCTTTCGTGTTCAGGGGGGCAGCGCCCCTTCCTTGCCGATATAACCGCGTTGCATGCTTGACTCCGGTCATTAATTCCATAATTCTCGAAATATGGAAGAACAAGCCATCATCGCCGCCCTGTCCGCCTTGGCCCAGGAAAGCCGCCTGCGGGTGTTCCGCCTGCTGGTGACGGCCGGGCCGCCGGGTTTGCCGGCGGGGCAGATTGCCGAGGAATTGGCCATCACCCCAAACACCCTGTCGTTCCACCTGTCCCACTTGAAGAATGCCGGCCTGATCGGCG
>DATJKV010000033.1:0-3082 GCA_035491155.1 Magnetospirillum sp.
GAAGACCTCGCGCACCGGCACCTCGCCCCGGTCCAGCTGGGCGCGGGTGCGCAGCAGGAGCTGGAACCCTTGGGCCCGTATCAGCGCGATTCCGATTATGCCGGCGGCGAAGGCGGCCAGGATGGTGGGCAGCAAACCCAGCCACTGCGCCGATTTGATGAACAGGGTGATCTCGACGACCGGCAGTGCCACCACTGCCACCAGCACCATCCATGCCATGCTTGCTCTTTGCCCTTCAGCGGCTTATCTGTTGGAATGGTATCGCGAATCGGCCGGTTTGGCTCGCCTTCCCTCGGCCGGATATCCCTTCATCCGAAAAAGTGGCCCCATGAACGGCGATATGCACTTCCTCGACATCGTCTTCTTCGCCATGGTCGCCGCCTTCCTGGTGCTGCGCCTGCGCAGCGTGCTGGGTAAGCGGACCGGCAACGAGCAGCAGCAACAACCGCGCTGGAACCGTGGCCCGGCCGCGCCCCAGGAGCAGCGGCAGCAGCAACAGCAGCCGGCGGAAGACAACGTCATCGAGTTGCCCACGGCCCGGAAAGCGCCGCCGCCCGAGCCGCTGCCGCCAGGCGCGCTGGGCGAGGGCGTCGCCGCCATCCGCTCGGCCGATCCCGACTTCCGTCTGGACTCCTTCCTCTCCGGCGCCCGCATGGCCTTCGAGATGATCGTGCAGGCCTATGCCGAGGACGACCTCAAGACCCTGCGGCCGCTGCTGGCCGACGAGGTGTACGGACCCTTCGCCGCCGCCATCGAGCAGCGCCGCCGCACCGGCGAGACTCTGGGCACCGAGCTGATGGGCATCCGCGCAGTCGAGGCGGTGGACGCCCGCCTGAACGGCCCCATGGCCGAGGTCACCGCGCGTTTCGTCTCCGAGCAGGTGAACGTGGTCAAGGATTCCGAGGGCCGCGTCGTCGAGGGCGATCCCAACCGGGTGGTGGACGTGGTCGACGTGTGGACCTTCCGCCGCGATACCCGTTCGGGTAATCCCAACTGGCAGCTCTGCGCCACCCGCACCGCCGAGGAGCACGAGGTCTAACCTCGCCGCCATGCGCCGCCTCGCCTCCGCCATACTGGTACTGACCGTCGCCGCGTGCGCGCAGGCGCCGGTGCGCCCGCCGGCGCCCTGGCCGTCGGGTGGCCAGGCGGCACCCTCGGGCCCCGAGCGCCTGGATTTGCGCCCGGCCAGCTTCTCCGAACTGCCGGGATGGCAGGACGACAGCCCGGCGGCCGTGCTGCCGGCCTTCCTGCGCTCGTGCGAGCGGCTGCTCAAGCTGCCCCAGGACAAGTCCATCGGCGTGGACGGCTCGGGCGGAACGGTCGCCGACTGGTACAGCCCGTGCACCGCCGCCCGGCGGCTGTCGCTCAACGACAGCGACATCGCCCGCACCTTCTTCGAGGCTTGGTTCACCCCCTACCTCGCCACCAATGCCGGCAACGCGGACGGCCTGTTCACCGGCTATTTCGAGCCCGAACTAGCCGGCTCGCGCACCCGCAGCCAGCGCTTCAACGTGCCCATCCTGGGCAAGCCGCGCGACATGGTGGTGCGCGAGGGCCCCAACGGCGAGAACCAGGTGGGCCGCATGATCGGCAGCCGCTTCGAGCCCTATCCCACCCGCGCCGAGATCGAGGCGGGCGCGCTGGGCCCGGTGGCGGTGCCGGTAGCGTGGGTAGCAGACGCGGTCGACGCCCACATCCTGCACATCCAGGGCTCGGGCCGCATTCGCCTGGAAGACGGCTCCACCCTGCGGCTGGCCGTGGCCGGCACCAACGGCCACAAATTCGTCGGCATCTCCAAGATCCTGCGCGAGCGCGGCCTGGTGGACGATGCGTCCATGCCGTCGGTGCGCGCCTGGCTGAAGGCCAACCCGGAGCAGGGACGCGAGCTGATGACGCTCAATCCCCGCTATGTGTTCTATCGTCCCATCGGCGGCGACGGCCCCATCGGCACCGAGGGCGTGCCGCTGACCCCCGAGCGCTCCATGGCGGTGGACCCCAAATTCGTGCCGCTGGGGGTGCCGCTGTTCCTCGACACCGTCGACCCCTCGGGCAAGCCGCTACGCCGGCTGATGATGGCCCAGGACACCGGCGCCGCCATCAAAGGCGCGGTGCGCGGTGATTTCTTCTGGGGCTCGGGCGAGGCCGCCTTCGACAAGGCCGGCCGCATGAAAAGCCCCGGCCGCTACTGGCTGCTGCTGCCCAGAAGCCGCAGCCCGCGCATCGCCAGCGCGCAATAAGGGTGGGCCGGCAAGCCGCTGATATTGCGGCCCAACCTGTGATTCCCTATGGTACGACCCATGAGCGCGATCATGGCCGATTGGCGGGCGAAGAAGGCCCGGGAGGACGAGGAGCTGCACGAGCGGCTGGGTGAGGCCGTGCGCGCGCGCCGGGTCGACATCTACACCGACCAGCGCATGCTCGATTTCCAGGGCTCGCCGGTCCACAATTCCTGGGACCATTTGGGGCCGCTGCTGGGCCTGATGTCGCTGGCGCTCGCCATCCTGCTGTCCACCGGGGTGGCCATCGGCATCGTCGCCATGACCGTAGGCGCGCTGGGCCATCTGCTGGGTATCAAGCACTACGTGGCTTGGCGCATCCGTGCCCGCGCCGTGGCTTACGGGCTTGAGAGCCCGGCCCATTTCGATCACCTGTGGCACCTGGGCGGCATGGCCATCGTGGTGAAAGACAGCGGCGAGCCGCCTTGCGTCGCCCCGCGCGGCGACTGGCGCAAGTTTCTGCGCCGCGCCATGCCGGCCGACGGCACGCCGGTGCCGCCGCCCGGACAACTGGCGGACGGACAGCCGGTGGTGGAAGAAGAGCCGGCCGCCCAGGAAATCCTGCCGCCATGAGCGGGCCACGCCGTCGGGTCCTGAGCCCCGACGAGGTCCGCGTCTGGCGGGCGGTGGCCGGCACCGTCACCCCGCTGCCCGGCCGCGACCTGCCCAACGAGGGCGAGCCGGACTCCATCGCCGAACCCTCGCCGAAACCAGCCGTCTCGCTGCCATCGCCGCCGCAGCCACGCTCTGCCCCGGCGCCGCGCCTGCTGCCCAATCTGGGGCTGGGCGCCACTCCCGGTCTCGAC
>DATJKV010000034.1:0-7496 GCA_035491155.1 Magnetospirillum sp.
TCGGCGACCATGACCGAGCCTTCGTAGATCTTCATCAGCGCGCCGGTGACGGTGATGCGGCCCTCGGGGAAGATCACCAGGGTGCGGCCTTCCTGCACGGCGCGGATCAGGCCCTTGGTCGCCATGGGGTTGGTGGGGTCCAGCGGATAGGCGTCCACCACCGACAGGAAGGGCCTCACCCACCACCGGCGGGCCACCGCGGTGTTGATGGCGAAGGTGGGCTTGCCGGGCAGGAAGGCGGCCATCAGCACGGCATCGAGGAACGAGACGTGGTTGACCACCACCACCGCGCGGGGACCGGCGGCGGCGATGTTTTCCAGCCCGGCAACCTCCACCTTGTAGGCCAGCCGCAGCAGCCACGAGAACAGGCCTTTCAGCACCGCGTCGGGCAGCAGGCGGCAGACATAGACGGCGACGCCCAGATTGGCCAGGGCCACCGCCAGGAACACCTGGGGCACGCTGAAGCCGGCGGCCAGCATGGCGGCACCGGCCACCGCCGAGGCCACCATGAAGGCGGCGTTCATGATGTTGTTGGCGGCCACCATGCGGGCGCGCTCGGCCTCGTCGCTGTGAGCCTGGAGGATGGCGTAAAGCGGTACGATGTAGACGCCACCGCACATGGCTAGGCCCAGCAGGTCGACCAGCACCCGCCAGTTGGCAGGCGTGCCTAAGAAGCGGGACAGATCGGCCAGCTCGGGCCCCGGCAGAATGCGGCTGCTGGCCGCCCATAGATCCAACGCGAACAGGGTCATGCCGAGCGCGGCGAAGGGCACGTGGCGGGCCGAAATCTCGCCCTTGAGCAGGCGGCCGCACAGGGCAGACCCCAGGCCGATACCGACCGAGAACACGGTCAGCATCAGGGTCACCGCGTGCTCGTCGGCGCCCAGATTGTCCTTGGTGAAGGCGGGGAACTGGGCCAGGTAGGTAGCGCCTACCAGCCAGAACCACGAAATGCCCAGCACCGACAGGAAGATGTCGCGGCGCCTGCGCGCCAGGCCCATGACGCGGGCGGTTTCCCTCAGAATATTGGGGCGCACCGCCACGTCCGGGTTGCCGGCATGGGCGCGCGGCAGCATCAGGCTGGCGCCGAAGCCGCCCAGCGCCGCCAGCACCATCAGCGCCGTGACGATCTCAAGCCCGTGCGCGGTCAGTACCAGCATGCCGCTGGCGATGGTGCCCAAGAGGATGGCGAGGAAGGTGCCGCCCTCGATCAGCGCATTGCCGCCGATCAACTCGTCCTCGCCCAGGTATTCGGGCAGCACTGCGTATTTCAGCGGGCCGAAGAAGGTGGCCTGCAGGCCGAACAGGAACAGCACCAGCAGCATGCCGGCCACGTGTTCGCTCAGCAGCGCCCATGCGCCCAACAGGGCGATGACCACCTCGGCCCCCTTAACCAACCGCATCAACCGGCTTTTCTCGAAGCGGTCCGACAACTGGCCGGCGGTGGCCGAGAACAG
Organism: Magnetospirillum sp.; assembly: GCA_035491155.1. Classification (GTDB taxonomy): domain Bacteria; phylum Pseudomonadota; class Alphaproteobacteria; order Rhodospirillales; family Magnetospirillaceae; genus Magnetospirillum. The sequence goes on from DATJKV010000034.1 coordinate 1,458, forward strand.
AAAGAACGGCAGGATGAACAGGCCCGCGGCGGCGGTCACCAGCAGTTGGGGCGACATGCCCGCCTGCGCCCCTAGACGATAGACCACCAGGATGCCCAGCGCGTTCTTGAACAGGTTGTCGTTGGCGGCGCCGAGGAACTGGCTGACGAACAGCGGCAGGAAGCGGCGGCGCCCCAACAGGCGGAACATCCCGTCATGCATGGCATCGTCCATCCTCGGCAATGATACTTTAGCCGGCCACAGACCGAAGCGTCGGGCAAGCCCTTTTCAACCGTTTCACGCCCACCTCGCCATTGGGGTTGACCCTGGGCCTCCGAGGTATGGCGGAAGCCTCAAAACCGACGCCAGGTGAACCGGCCTAAGATGACAGACCCGCGATACCACCCTACCGACCCGGCCGCACGATATGTCCGGGCGGGGAGGCAGTTCGGCCTTCATCTGCGTTGACAAGGTAAACCGCGCACCGGCGCGCGGGAATCTTCGCACGCTGCTTGCTTGGCGGTTGACGACGGCCCCGGCCGGCGCGAGCTTGAATCGAACATGCATTGCGAGGGAGGTTCCCATGGCGTTCAGGGCTTGCATCGATGCCTGCGACAGCGCTCACCGCCACTGCATGGAGGCGGCCATCCACTGCATGCAGCAGGGCGGGCATCAATGGGAGGTGGTTCAGTTGCTGCTGGACACCGCCGACATCACCGAAACCGCCAGTGACTTCATGCTGCGCAGCTCGCGCCAGCACCACCTGCTGTGCAGGGTGGCGGCCGAGATCGCCATGCGCTGCGCCGATGCCTGCGACAGGTTCGCCGAGAGCGACCTGAGGCTGGGCCAGTGCGCCAAGGCCTGCCGCAGGGCAGCCGAAGAGTGCCAGCGCTACGCCTGAGACCGCTCATTCCTGGGGGATGACCCCCAGCCGCCGAGCCAAGGCCTGGGCGTCGAACGGCGCCCGCACCTTGGCGTCGTTGTCGAAGAATACGAACACGGCCAAGCCCGTGGCACTCCAGCCCCTCACCCGTTCGGCCCACGAATCCAGCGCCGCGTCGTCGTAGCCGCCGGCATACAGCTCCTCGGGTCCGTGCAGGCGGCAATAGACGAAGCCGGCGGTGGGCTCGGTGAAGCGCGGCCAGGCGGGCGAATCGGCGCACACAAGGGCCACATCGTGGGCCCGCAGCAACCCGCTTACTTCCGCGGTTTCGAAGCTGGGATGGCGCACTTCCAGCGCGTGGCGCAGCGGCCGGTTGGGCCCCGCCTCCAGCGTGCAACGTCCTTCCACCTTGGAATCGTGCGCCGCCGCCAGCTGCGCCGCCGCATCGGTGTCATGGGGCAGCTGCGCCAGGAACGCTTCGATCCGCTCGCGCTCATAGGGGAAGCTGGGAGGCAGCTGCCACAGGATCGGCCCCAGCTTCGACCCCAATTCGAACAACCCGCTGGCCAGGAAATTGGCCAAGGGCGCCCGGGCATCGCGCAAGCGGAGAATATGGGTGATGTAGCGCGGCGCCTTCACCGCGAAGACGAAGGATTCCGGCGTTTCCGCCGCCCAGGCGGCGAAATAGGCCGGCCGCTGCAGGGAATAGAAGGTGCCGTTGATCTCGATGGCGGAAAGCCGGCGCGAGGCGTAGGCCAGCTCGTCGTGCTGGCGTAGGCCCTCGGGATAGAACACGCCACGCCAGGGCGGGTAGCGCCAACCGGAAATACCGATCCGCACGCTCTGAGCGTCGTCCATGGCAATGCGCTCCGCTCAACGAATTTGCCGCCGCTGATTGGGAAACAGGCGTGAGGGGCAGTATGCACAGGGGGATTTCGAGGCGCCTGATCAACCTAGCCGAGCTCTAACCCCAATTTGCTTACTTTATAATCATCGGCAATTTTTGCTAATCTCGCAGGCACACCCCCAGCCGCGAGAGCGCCCATGCCGTTTTTCTCTTACCGCTGCACCGCTTGCGACACCATGTTCGAGACCCTGGTGCGGAGCGGCGACACCCCTGCCTGCCCGCAATGCGGCTCGGCCGGGCTGGAGCGCCTGGTGTCGGCCGCCGCCGTGCACGGCAAGACCAATGCGGCACTGAGCGCCGCCCGCACCCAGGCCGCGCGCGAGGGCCACTTCAGCAATTACAGCAAGTCGGAACTGCGCCGGAAATAGGCCGCCCAAATAGCAGGAGATTTCGGCGCGCCGCTTCGGCTAGGATGGCGGCAGCCGTCACTTATAGAGCTCCGAGTCTCGCCATGAGCCAGCCCCAGCCCCCGGCCCCGCCGCAGACCGCCACCCAGCCCGACCACCGCTTGGCGTGGGCGGCCATGATCGCCATGGCCGCCATGTGTGCCGGCGCCCTGGTGTACGCGGCCTCGCTGCCCGCCGCCTAAGCCAGTTCGCTCCCGCACCTTAGTAGGTGACCAGCATGCGGGCGACGAAGGTGCGGCCCGGCGCGTTGGGCATCACCCCGGCCGAGTTGTTGGGCGTCGCCTTGAGGTGTTCGCGGTAGAGCTTGTCGAACACGTTATCCACGCCGACGCTAAGCGCCAGCGAGTCGCCGAAATTCATCCCCGCATAGAGGTCCAGGACGGCGAAGCCGCCGGCCGGGCCGGCGGTATCCATGCCGGAACCGGTGGTGATACTGCTGTCCACCGCCCGCTTGGCTGCCACCGCGCGCAGGCGTGAACCGGCGTTCCAGCCGAGATCTGGTTCGCCGCCGTAGGTGTCGATGAACAGGATGGCCTCGAACGGCGCCATCTGATACAGCGGCCGGTGGTCGGTGAGATTGCGGCCCCGCTGCCCGGTGAGGTTCAGCCGCACCGCCAGATGATCCGACAGCACCCTTTGCAGGTCCGCGGACAGGCCGGTAATCGTCGCGTCCACGTTGCGATAGACCATACCGCCGGTGTTGACCAGCACGCCCGGCTGGCCGCGCGCCCAGTCGATGGTGACGAAATCCTCGACGCGGTCGAGATAGGCATTGCCATCCACCCGCCAGGCGCCGGCGGACGAAGCGCGGCCATAGCCCTTGTAGCCGCCGCCCGACACGACCGAGCCCAGCGTCGCCCGGTTGTGCTTCTCGGGCGCCAGTTGAGGATTGCCCACCTCGGTCAGCGCGGCCGGGCCGCCATTGGCGTTGTAGCGCTCGGTATGGTCGGGGCTGCGCACCAAATGGGCCAGGTCGGCGTAAGCCATGGCGTCGGGCGTCAGGTTGCGCTCGGCGCGCAGCCGGCCGCTCAAATTGTGGTCCAGGTTGTCGTTGTCCCCATTGGCGCCGTAATAACGGTCGTAGAGGTCCTGCGACGTGTAGTTGAACAGCGGGCTGGACGTGGTGGTATGCTTGTGCAGGTCGGCGGCACTCATGCTCACCAGATCGTAGCGCACCGCCCCTTGCAGGCGGGTTTCCCCCAGGATGGCGGTGTGTTCGACCCAGGTACTGGCGCGTAGGGTCTCGACGTCCGGCGCCCAATAGGCGGTGATGGATTCGGGGCGGTCATATCGCTTGGCGCTGTGTTCGATACGCGTCGCCTCGATTCCGAACAGGGTGCGCCGCCCCGCCTCGTCATGCGCGGCCCAGCCGTGGGCGCGCCAGGATTGTTGGTCGCCGACACCCTGGATGAGAAGCGCGCCCGGCTGGCGCAGGGTGTAATTGTCGGCATCCACATGGGCATAGCCGAACGCAGCCATGCCGCCGGCATGGTTGAACCAGCCGGGCAGGGTGACGGTTTCCAGCGTAGCGCGGGCACCGCCCTGGTCCATATAGTCCAGGTCCAGGCCGTAATTGGGCAGTTTGGCGTCAGCCACCGCGTCGCGCACCACCGACACGGTCGCCAGCGTGCCATCCGGTTTGCCCCAGCGGGCGCCGAGCCATTCGGTATCGCGCCCATAGCCGAAATTCACCTTGGCTCCGGCGCCGTCGCGATAGGCGTGGCCGTCCTCGGTGCGCGCCGCAGCGGCCACTCCCCAGCCGTCGCCCGCAGCCCGCAGCCGCTCTCCGGTGAACACGGTACTGCCCTCGGCCACCCCGGCCATCAGCGCCACGGGCTTGGGCGCGTCGGCGACGGTGTCGACGGTGGGCTCGTAGGCCGCCAAGGGCGCGCGCCGGTACGGGAAGGTGGTCTGCCCTCCCAGCATCGTCTCGTAGAGAAATACTTCTGGTAGAACGCGGCCTGAATGACGCTGCATTATAGATGTATCAATGAATGGGTCGGCCGCCCCGGCAGATTCCGCCGCCAACATCCAAAGTGCAGACCACAGCACTATTTGGCCGTAGCCCGCCTTCCTCCTATACGACATACGCCCCACCTATCCCACAAGTCGTAGGGCTTATCGGCCGAAACGAATGAACTATCAAGATGTGTTTCGCAACTTAACGGCAGGTTCAAGAGGGAGAATTTCCATGCCATGGAACATCGCCCAGCGTGCCACCGGTTTCGGTCCGGTGGGCTACGCCGCCCAGGCCGACACGGTCATGAACCGCATCCGCACCCGCGTTCACGCCTTGTGGGAACAGGCTGGCCGCCCCCAGGGCCGCGACGCCGAGTTCTGGCAGCAGGCGGAAACCGAGGTGGTCGACGAAATTTCGCTGCGAGATTAGAGGTTCCGGCTCGCCCTTTTGACGATGTAGGCCGTCGCCTTGCCGCCGGCCACGCCCCATCGCCCACAGACATCCCGTACCCAGGCGGGATGATCCTTGGCGGCATCGTTGAGCCAATTGGCCACCGAGTCCTGCACATAGCGCTCTGGATCGGCGCGCAGAGGCTCCAGCACCGCCAGACCGGGGCGAGGATCGGCGCGCAACTCCGACACATGGGCGCACCAAACACCGCGCGGGCGGGTGGCCTCGCTGGCGAAGCGGCGAATGAAGGGCGAGCCCTCGGCGGTCCACGGCGCCAGCAGTTCGAGGGCGCGCAGCGGCTGGCCGGCGATGTGGGGGCGGATGCCCAGCCAAGCCCATTCGCGCACCCCGAAGTGGCGGTCGTCGGCCAGCGGCCGGATCATCACCAGCCGTTCCTCCAGAGACAGGTGGGGGCACAGGCCCACCGCATAGGCGCCCCAGCCGCGCACGGTGTCGGAGTTGTGCGCGGCCAGCTCCACCAGCGCCGCGCCGCCCAGGGCGTCCAGCGCCAATTGCGCCGCCAGCGCCATGCGCCGGGTGAAGCCCTCGGCCGCCGCAGCGCGTAACGGCGCGGCATCCACCTGGGGAAAACAGGCCTGCATCAGGGCGGCGAAATCCACCGCCAACCCTTCCGGCAGGGTCATGGTCTCAGCGGTGCCGGCGTTGAGGGCCGCCAGCACCGTCGGGTCGATGTCGGCTATGGAGCGAGCGCCCTTGCGACTCACGGTCCCGGTGCCGGCTATTTGGCCTCGCGCGCCAGGGCGCGCCAGGCGATGTCGCGGCGGCAGAAGCCCTCGGGCCATTGGATGCGGTCCACCGCCTGGTAGGCGCGCTCGCGCGCCTGCTTCACGCTCGCGCCATAGGCGGTGACGCCCAGCACGCGGCCGCCGGTGGCGATGACCTCGCCCTTGTCGTTGCTGGCCGTGCCGGCATGCAGCACGGTGACGCCGTCCACCTTGTTGGCCTCGTCCAGGCCCTTGATGACGGTGTTCTTCTTGTACGAGCCGGGATAGCCCTCGGCCGCCATCACCACCACCAGGGCGCAATCGTCGCGCCATTCCACGCCAACCTGATCCAGGCGGCCTTCGGCGGCGGCCAGCAGGATGGGCAGCAGGTCAGACTTCATGCGCGCCATCAGCACCTGGCATTCCGGGTCACCGAAGCGAACGTTGTATTCCAGCAGCTTGGGTGTCTGCGTGCCGTCAGGGGCCTTCGTGATCATCACCCCGGCGAACAGCACGCCGGTAAAGGGCTTGCCGTCCTCGGCCATGGTGCGCACCGCCGGCAGGATGCAGCGTTCCACCAGTTCGTCCTGCAGTTCGGGCGTCAGCACCGGCGCAGGCGAATAGGCGCCCATGCCGCCGGTGTTGGGGCCGGTATCGCCCTCGCCCACGCGTTTGTGGTCCTGCGCCGCGCCCAGCAGCAGCGCATCTGCGCCGTCGCACAGTGCAAA
>DATJKV010000035.1:0-4784 GCA_035491155.1 Magnetospirillum sp.
CTCGGACTCGTATTCCGACTTCACATACAGCAGGGCCTGATCCAGGCCGGCGATGGTGCGATGGATGTGCTCGTTGAAGGCGCGGGCCAGATTGGCGGTGTCGGCCTCGGCCTGGAGCAGCGCCCGCTCGCGCTCGCGCCCCAGATCCCAGGCCAGGCCCAGCCACAGCAGGACGAGGACGAACATGCCGAACACCGCAACGGCGCTCCCGGCATTCATCCTCGCCAAAACTGCACGCGGCATTGCCCTTCCCCCGATTTGCAGACCGTCGCCGCCCGACCTCAGCCTTTCAGCGAGATCCGATTGCCCATCCCTAAACGGCGACGGCCGTCCCAAATTTGTCTTCAGTCGCCGGTGCTTGGAAGCAACCGCCGTCTGACCCGATGCTTGTGTTGTATCAACTCTCTTTCAATGGAATATTCGTTGTGATTGAATTCGACTGAAATGCCATGTGAACGGCATGTAAATGTTGCGACGCTAAGGAGAATCCATTGTCGGGCGCCAAGGCTCACGTGCTGATCGTCGAGGACGAGCCGGTCACCCGCGGCAAGCTGGCCGCCCATCTGGTCTCCGAAGGCTTCCAGGTGAGCGAGGCCGCCGATGCGCGTGACATGCGCACCATCGTGTCGCGTACGGTCCCCGACGTGGTGCTGCTCGATATCAACCTGCCGGATGAAAGCGGCCTGATCCTGGCCCGCGACCTGCGTGCCAAGTCATCGGTGGGCATCATCCTGGTGACCGCCCGGCAGGACGAGACCGATCGCATCGTCGGGCTGGAGCTGGGTGCCGACGATTACATCACCAAGCCGTTCAACCCCCGCGAACTTGCGGTGCGCGTGCGCAACCTGATCCGCCGCGTGGCCCCCAGCATGGCGGCCGAGCGGCAGGCCAGCGGCGTCTTCACCTTCGCCGGCTGGAAGCTGGACTGTGACGCCCGCCAGCTGATCTCCTCCCAGGGCGAAGGGGTGCGGCTGACACGTGGAGAATTCGACGTTCTGGCGGCGCTGGCCCGCAATGCCGGCCGGGCGATGACCCGCGACCAGTTGCTGGACCTGACGCAGCATGACGGCGAGGCGGTGATCGACCGCACCATCGACGTTCTGGTGGGCCGCCTGCGCCGCAAGATCGAAGCAGACCCGAAGCACCCCGCCATCATCGTCACGGTGCACGGCATCGGCTACCGTCTGGTGGCGGCCTAGCCCTCCACCACGTCCGCCAGCGCCTTCTGCGAGCGATCCCACAGATCGGGAAGATTGCGCGCCTGAACCACCGCGTCCGAGTGGCCGGCGCGCGCCTGGTTCTCGATGGCGCGGCAGCGTTCGTTCAGGGCCAGCAGATGCATGCTGGCCGAAGCCGAAGCCATGCGGTGGACGACGGCGCCCAGCGCGGAAAGGTCGCCGTCTTCAGCCAGCTTGACGATCTGGTCGAGGTCAGCCGCCGAAGTCTTGCGGAATAAATCCACCAGGCCACGCATGCGGTCGCGCCCCAGGTCCTTGAGGTCGGCCAGCAGGTCGGGCAGCGCGAGCAAGATCGACTCGCTCTTGGCTGCCCCGCGGGAATTGTCATCCCGGCGTAGCAGGCGCTCCACCGCGTCGGGACGGAACGGCTTGGCCAGGCAACCATCAAGGCCGGCGTCCCGCCACAGGCGGGCGTCCTGTTCCTGCGGATTGGCGGTCAGCAGCCACAACGGCAGCGACGCTGCCGGACCGCCCAGGGCGCGGATGCGCCGGGCCGTCTCCAGCCCATCCATGTCGGGCATGTGCATGTCCAGCAGAACCAGATCGAAACCACCACCGGTCATAGCCTCCAATGCCTGGCGACCGCCTTCGACGGAGGTGACGCGGTGCCCGTGGCGCTCCAAAAGGCCGGCCCCCACCTCGCGGTTTACCGGATTGTCGTCCACCAGCAGTACATGGCGGCGCATCACGGGCGCGGCCTCGGCAGCCGGCTCGGCAGCCGGAGCCTCGGCGGGAGACAGCGGCACCACGAACCAGAACGAACTGCCGACACCATCATGGCTGTCGTAGCCGATCTCGCCGCCCATCAGGGAGACCAACCGCTTGCAGATGGCTAGTCCCAGGCCGGTACCGCCAAAGCGCCGGGTGATCGAGCTGTCGGCCTGCCAGAACTCGGTGAACAAACCGCCACGGGCTTTTTCGGGGATGCCGATGCCGGTATCCGCCACGGCTAAACGCAATGCCACCCGTCCGTCCTCGAGACTCTCCAGGACTTCGATCGACACGGTGACGCTACCATGCTCGGTAAATTTGATGGCGTTGCCCACCAGATTCAGCAGCACTTGGCGCAAGCGCAGCGGATCGGCGGCGACGAAGGCGGGCACCCCGGGGCCGAAGCGGCATCCCAGGATCAGCCCCTTCTCGGCCGCACGGGGCGCCATCATCAGGCGCAGCTCGTCCACCATGTCGACCACGTCGAACGGCACCGATTCCAGCGTCAGGCCATCGGCTTCGATGCGCGAGAAGTCCAGAATGTCGTTGACCAGGGTGAGCAGCAGCTCGCCCGAATTCACCACCGTCTCGGCGAAGGTGCGCTGCTTGATGTCCAGGGACGTGTCCAGCAGCAGCCGCGCCATGCCCAGGATGCCGTTCAAGGGCGTGCGCACCTCGTGGCCCACCGTGGCAAGGAACACCGACTTGGCGCGCGCCGCCAGCTCGGCGCGATCGCGTGCCTCCTTCAGCGCCCGTTCGCCCGCCTTGCGCTCGATGGCATAGCGCACCACGCGCGACAGCATGGAACCATCGCCGTGCCCTTTCACCAGATAGTCCTGGGCGCCATGCTTCAGCGCCTCGATGGCCTGGGCGTCGTCGTCATTGCCGGTCAGCACCACCACCGGCAGATCGGGCGCCGCCTGGGTGAGCCCGGTCAGCGTGCCGAGCCCCGAGGAATCCGGCAGCGACAAATCGGCCAGTACCACGTCGATGCCGCCCTGGGCCAGGCGGGGAATGGCCTGGGACAGGCGCGTCGTGGTTTCCACCTGGAAGGTGGTGTGGGTCACCCGGCGCAGCATGTGCTCCACCAGCCGGGCGTCGGCAGGGTCGTCCTCCAGCAGCAGAACGCGGACGCAATCGGTCATGACTGCAACGGCAGGCGCACCACGCGGAACCAGTAATCCTGCGTGGCATGGATAGCGCGGCTGAAATCCTCCACGTCCATGGGCTTGGACAGAAAGGAATTGGCGCCCAGATGGTAGGCTTTCTGGATGTCGCGGTCGGCCTCGGAGGTGGACAGCACCACCACCGGAATGCCGCGCAAGGAACGATCGCCCTTCAACTCTTCCAGAATCTCGTGCCCCGAGCGCCCGGGCAAATTGAGGTCAAGCAGGATCAGATGGGGGCGCGGCGCCTCGCGGTACTCACTGCCCACCCGGCGCAGGAAGCCCAATGCCTCGTTGGCGTTCTTCACGTGGTGCAGGGTGACCGGATAGCTGCCACGGCGGATGGCGATGCGCACCAGCCCGGCATCGCCCAGATCATCCTCGATCAGCAGGATGTGATAGGTGGCATTGGGCGGGGCGTCGGTCATGGCTGCCTCGGCTGGGTGACGGTGGCGCCGGCATCCAGGGCACGGCGCATCTTGGGCCAGGTGAAGTGGAAGACCGTACCGCCGCCCGGGTTGGGCTCGACCCAGATGCGCCCGCCTTGGCGTTCGACCACCTTGCGACAGATCGCCAACCCGATGCCAGTCCCTTCATACTCGTCGCGGGCGTGCAGCCGCTGGAAGATACCGAATACCCGCTCGGCATGCTCGGGCGGCACGCCGATGCCGTTGTCGGCGATGGTGAATTCCCAAAGCTCGCCATTGTCCACGACGGTAACCGTCACTTCGGGCCGATTTTCCGGGCTGCGGTACTTGACCGCATTGCCGATGAGGTTCTGAAACAGGCGGGTGAGCTCGCCGGCGTCGCCCAGCACCACCGGCATCTTGTCGGGCAGGTGGACATGCGCTCCGCAATCGTCAACTTCGCTCTGCAGGTCGACGATTGCCAAGTTGGCGGCGCGGCCGGTGTCCACCGGCTGGTCTTTGCCGGCCCGGCCGACACGGGAATAGGCCAACAGATCGGTGATCAGCGCGTCCATGCGGCGCACGCCGTCACGGATGAAATCCATGAACTCGCGGGTCTCGCCGTCCAGCTTGTCATCCAGGCTCTCTTCGATCAGCGAGACGTAGCTGCGCACGGTGCGCAAGGGCTGGCGAAGGTCGTGCGAGGCCACATAGGCGAACTGCTCCAATTCCTCGTTGGAGCGGCGCAGCTCCAGCACCAGCGCGTCCAGCTTCTGCTCCAGCCGCTTGCGGGCCGTGATGTCCTGGATAGTGACGTCCATGCGAATGGTGCGCCCGTCGGGACCGCGCGCCGCCTCGGCGCGGAATTGGCCGACACGCTCCTCGCCGTCGGGGCGGATTAGGCGCACGTCCTCGACCACCCGGCCCTCGTTGCCGCTGGCCAGCGCATTGTTCAGCGCCTCGGCCAGACGCTGGCGGTCGTCGCCGTGGACGCGGCGGAAAAAGGCGGCGCGGCTGGGTTCCTCTTCGCCGGGGGCGATGCCCAGCAAGGCGTGGAATTGATCCGACCACACGTGGCGGCCGCTGGCGGCCTCCCAGGTGGCGCTGCCGATCTGGGCGACGCGCTCGGCGTTGGACAGCAGGGTTTGGCTGCGGCGCTCCAGGTCCTGATAGACGCTGTCCAGGCGCTCGACCATGCCGGCGAAGGCGGCGCCCAGCCGGGCGATTTCGTCGTCGCCCTCCATGCGGAAGGCGGCGCGGTC
>DATJKV010000036.1:0-4253 GCA_035491155.1 Magnetospirillum sp.
GCGAACCGCTGATGATCGTCGAGTAGCACCGGCGACGGGCGCGATGTTCGACAAGGTCCTGATCGCCAACCGCGGCGAGATCGCGCTCCGCATCCATCGCGCCTGCCGCGAGATGGGCATCCGCACGGTGGCGGTGCACTCCACCGCCGACAACGACGCCATGCACGTCCGCCTCGCCGACGAGGCGGTGTGCATCGGCCCGCCGTCGGCCAAGGACTCGTACCTGAACAAGGCCGCCATCTTGTCGGCGGCCACCATCACCGGCGCGGACGCCATCCACCCCGGCTACGGCTTCCTGTCGGAGAACGCCGACTTCGCCGCCATGGTGGAAGAGCACGGCTTCACCTTCATCGGCCCGTCGCCGGAACACATCCGCATGATGGGCGACAAGATCACCGCCAAGCAGGCGGCCAAGTCGGCCGGCATCCCGTGCGTCCCCGGCTCGGCCGGCGCGCTGGACACCGAGCAGGACGCGCTGGATTGCGCCGAGACCATCGGCTATCCGGTGCTGATCAAGGCCACCGCCGGCGGCGGCGGCAAGGGCATGAAGGTGGCCCGTAGCGCGGAAGAACTGCGCGAGGCCTATCGCCTGGCCCGCAACGAGGCCAAGGCGGCGTTCGGCAACCCCGACGTCTACATGGAAAAGTATCTGGGCCAGCCGCGCCACATCGAGATGCAGATCCTGGCCGACAATTACGGCAACGTGGTGCATCTGGGCGAGCGTGACTGCTCGTTGCAGCGCCGCCACCAGAAGGTGCTGGAGGAGGCCCCCTCCCCCGCCCTGAGCCAGACCCAGCGCGAGGCCATCGGCGAGACCACCCGCCAGGCCATCGCCAAGCTCGGCTACCGCAATGCCGGCACCGTCGAGTACCTGTACGAGAACGGCCAGTTCTATTTCATCGAGATGAACACCCGCCTGCAGGTCGAGCACCCGGTCACCGAGGCCATCACCGGCATCGATTTGGTGCGCGAGCAGATCCGCATTGCCGCCGGCGAGGCCCTCGGCTACGAGCAGAAGGATGTGGTGTTCCAGGGCCACGCCATCGAGTGCCGCGTCAACGCCGAGGACCCGGTGACCTTCGCCCCCTCGCCGGGCCGCATCCAGGGCTACCATGCCCCCGGCGGCCTGGGCGTGCGTGTCGATTCCGGCCTCTATGCCGGCTACCGCATCCCGCCCCATTACGACAGCATGATCGCCAAGCTGATCGTGTCGGGCAAAACCCGTGCGGAAACCCTGATGCGCCTGCGTCGCGCGCTTGGCGAATACGTCATCGACGGCGTCAAGACCACGCTGCCGCTGCACAACCGGTTGCTGGGCGACGCCGAATTCTGCGATGGCGACTACGACATCCACTGGCTGGAAAAGTTCGTGGCGCAGCATTCGTAAAAGACTGCCGGGAAAATCACGCCGCCCGTCGGAAACGACCGGGCGGCGTTTTTCTTTCCGGGCCAAGGGCTTTCCCCCGTCGACGCGACGGATTAATCTGATGCCTTCTGCGGGAAAAAGGGGGAGCATCATGAAGCTTTTTGGCGCCGCTCTGGCTGCGGCAATGGCGATCGCATCCGTGCCGGCCTGGGCCGGCACCCAGACCTGCAACGGCCGCGTGGTGCCACCCGACGCGCGCAAATGCCCCGATGGCAGCATTCCCATGTACCACGCCGACATCATCACCCCCAACCAGCCGGCCAGGCCGCAGAATCAGCCGCAACAGCCCGCCGCCGGCGCCCAAAGCCTGTTCGGCGTCTGGCACACCGCCGTGCCGGGCGGCGTGTGGCAAACGCCCAGTGCGGTGCCGGGATGGGATACCCTGCACATCGCCCCCGGCGTACGCTCGGGCGACCTCACCATAGCCCCCAACGGGCGTTACGTGTGGAATTCCTACGGCGGCAAGAGCGGCCGCTGGGAAATGGGTGACGGTGAGTACCCCATCGTGTTGATCGATCAGGTCGAGCACAAGCGCTGGCGGGTGGGTCCCGATCGCCGCTCGAATGGCAGGATCTACATCTGGGACGGCTTCGTGAGTTACGTGGGCACCCGCTGAACGAGGTCCCGGCAATGGCGGAGGCCTTGGCTGGAAATCCCCGTTGGGCGTTAATACCTATAAGCGGGCGGCCGGCATCCCGGCCGCCCGTGCCCGCCGGGAGGAAGAAGGGCCAAAAATGCGGCCATTGACGTCCGATCTGCTGCTGCGCGCCTATGCGATGGGGATCTTCCCCATGGCGCGTTCGCGCACAGATCCCCGGCTGTACTGGATCGACCCCGACCAGCGCGGCATCCTGCCGCTCGACGGCTTTCACGTGCCGCGCTCGCTACGCAAGGCCCTGCGCAAGCCCATGTTCGACATCCGCGTGGACACCGCCTTCGAAGCGGTCATGGAAGGCTGCGCCGAGGCCACCGAGGCGCGCCCGGATACCTGGATCAACGAGGAAATCCTGCGCCTGTTCGTTGAATTGCACCACCTGGGCATGGCCCACTCGGTGGAGACGTGGCGCGACGGCAAGCTCATGGGCGGCCTCTACGGCCTGTCCCTGGGCGCAGCCTTCTTCGGCGAGAGCATGTTCAGCCGATCCGCCGATGCCTCGAAGGTGGCGCTGGTGGATTTGGTGGCGCGGCTGAAGCGGGCCGGCTACCTGTTGCTCGACACCCAGTTCGTCACCGAGCACCTAAGCCGCTTCGGCGCGTTGGAAATCCCCCGCCACCAGTACCTAAAGCTCCTGGCTGCGGCAGTGGACCTGCCGGCGGTGTTCCCGCGCGGCCCGGTGTCATGGCAGGAGGCGCTGGGCGAAACCGATATCCGAACCTAACGGCTGGATTCGCAGTCCAGCACGCGGATGTCGTAGACGGGGTGCTCCATGGCGGACAGCGCCGGGCTGGAGGCGAACATCCAGCCGCGGAAGACGCTTTGCGCCGGCTGGTTCTGGCGCAGTTCCCAGATGTCGAGGAAGGCGGCGCTTTCCGGGCTTTCCTCGGGACGGCGCTTCTTGCACGAGCGGGCGATGATCTCCAGCGTGCCGAAGCGCACCGGCTTGCCCACCGGCGCCTCGATGGTCACCACATGGGCGGTGACCTTGTCCAGCCCCTGCAGAACCGCCAGGTCCATGGACAATTCGGGCACCTGCTGCGCCATGGCCGGCAACGGCGCCAGTGCCAGGGAGGCGACCAGCAATCCGCAAGCGACCTTCATCGGCATTTGAAATACCCCGATTTGGTGACGATCTTCTCGTCGTGTTCCTCGCGGACGACCGCGGCCAGCACATCATAGCCCTGCGGACAGGTGGCTGCCATCGCGGCCTGACAGCTTTGCAAACGCACCGGGTTCTCGCAATCGGCCAGATAGACATCGCCGGTATCCGCCTTGAAGCGGGTGACCTCGACGCAGCCGGCCAGGGCCAGGCAACTCAGCACCAAAAGGCTTCTCACCACACTCCTCCGTCTTCGACTGGCGCGCCGATTGCAAAGGTTTAGCGCGAATGACCATTGGGAGCCAGCCCCACGATGATCGACGCCCTCTCCACCATCACTCCGGCGACACCGAAGACAACCGGCATGAACACCGCCGCCCTCGACGCCGCCCGCAAGGCCGACGAGCGTCAACAGCAGCAGGCGGCCGAGCTGGACGCCATCCGCAGCAAGGGATTCTCCGCCTGGGTGCGCGATACCCAGGTGGAAGCGTTGAAGGAAAAGCTGCGCAAGCAGGTCATGGCCGAGATGGGCGTGGACGCCGACCAGCTCAACCGCATGACCGCCGCCATGCGCCAAATCCTCGAACAGAAGATCGAGCAGGAGGTGGAAAAGCGCGTGCAGGAGGAAGAGGCCAAGCGGCAGGACAAGGACCAGAAGGTCGCCCACGCCGCAAAACAACCCCAGGCAAAAAATGACCAGGACGGCAAAACCTGCCCGGTCATTCCCGCCTTGGCCTGGCCGGGAGCCGCGTCTCTGTTCTAGTTCTGCTGGGTGGGGGCCGCTTCCGCCGGGGCGGCCGGGGCCTCGGGAGCCGGCGGGGCGTCCGAGGTAGCGAGGAAGATCAATTCGCCCACCATCTCCTCGATGGACTTGTACTGCTTGGTCTTGGTGATGGAGCCGCCCTCGGCGATGCGCTCGGGGTTGCGGCCGGGTTCCAGCTTGAGGAACTTGCCGCCCAGCAGGCCTTCCGAGGCGATGGTGGCCACGGTGTCCTTGGGCAGGCGGATGTCCGGCAGGATGGTGAGCCTCACCACCGCATTGAAGGTATTGGGGTCAAGGGCGTAACCGG
>DATJKV010000037.1:0-9428 GCA_035491155.1 Magnetospirillum sp.
TCTGCTCCTGGGTGTTGGCGGTCACCTTACGCATGCGCCGGCCCAGCTTGCGGATGGGCAGGATGGCGAGGGGGAAGACGAAGAAGGTCAGCGAGGACAGCACCCAGTCCTGGTAGAACATCAGCCCCACCAGGAAGACGACCGACGATGCATCCTTGCCGGCGCCGGTCAGGGCGTTGGACACGGCGAAGCGCATGGAGTTGACGTCGTTGGTCAGGCGGCTCATCAGCTTGCCCGACTGGTTGACGTGGAAGTAGGCCACGTCCAGTTCCATCAGCCGCGAGAACAGCCGCTGCTGCATGTCCGCGATGACCTTGAGGCCGACACGCGACAGCAGCACCGCCTCACCGTAATCCGCGATACCCTTGAAACCGAAGGTGACGATGATGGTGACCGCCAGCGGCCACAGATACTCGGCTTTGCGGGCAACGAAGATCTTGTTGATGATGGGGTCCATCAACCACGCGTACATGGCGGTGGCGCCAGCCGAGACGGCCATGCAGATGACGGCGAGCACCACCTTGCGCCAATAGGGGCGAATGCCCTCCTTCAGCAGTCGGCGCATCAGTACGGCGGTGGAATAATCCAGGGAAATTTTCTTCTTGCTCAAGGGCTTGCCCGCAAAACGGCGTAAATTGCCGCCGGACCATAGCATGCGTGTGCGCCAAGCGCCACTGGCGGAGCCGTTGGGCCCCTGTTGCGGGCAATGTCAAAAAATCTCGTCGGGCTGAACCGCATGTACCTGCCTGCGACTGCCGAATTCGTATGCCTTTTACCGACGGATGCCCCCAGATATGACAAAGACCCGATACCATGGTGAACGCCCGGTCCCACTGCCATGGCACACCCGATAGCATCGGTAGCGGCTGAGCTGGTCCGGTTGCTATACCGGCAGGTACCGGCCGTGCTCACCGCCAACCTGGTCAATTGCAGCCTGATGGTTGCTGCACTTTGGCATGGCACCGACAGGCGTACCCTGCTGGGCTGGGCGGCGGCCGTAGCCACGCTCACCCTGGTGCGGCTGGGGCTGTGGCTGTATTCCCGGCCCCGACTGGCGGACGCCGGCGAGGCGGTACGGTGGGGGCCGCGTTACACCGTGGGGTCGACCGTTTCGGGCCTTTTGTGGGGCAGCACCGCCTTCCTTTTCATCAGCCCCGAAAACCCTACCTCCCTGATCCTGGTGTCCTTCGTCATCGGCGGCATGGCAGCGGGGTCGGTCACCGGCCTGGCGACCTATCTGCCCGCCTTCTATTGCTACCTGTTGTGCAGCATGGTGCCGTTCGAGCTTAGCCTGCTGATACGGGGCGACAGGCTCAGCCTGGCCATGAGCGGCATGGGCTCGGTTTACGCGATCGGGCTGGTGATCATCGCCCGCAACTTTAACGCCGCTTTGATCCGCGCCCTGGTCCTCAACGAGGAAAACAAACGGCTGTTGGCCACCCGGGAAGAAGAGGTGGCGCTGCGCACTGCGGATTTGCGCACCGCCAATGCCGACCTCGAACGTGAAATCGGCGAGCGCATAAGTGCGGAAACCCGCGCCGAAGAGGCGCGCGCCGAGGCCGAGCAAGCCAACATGGCCAAATCCCGTTTCCTCGCCGCAGCCAGCCATGACCTTCGCCAGCCGCTTCAATCCATGTACCTGTTCGCCTCGTCGCTGCACCATTTCGTCACCGAGCGCAAAGGCATCGACGTGCTGCTGCGCATCGAACGCTGCCTCGACATCCTCAAAGGCATGCTCGACAGCTTGCTGGATTTGTCGCGTCTCGAGGTCAACGTGACGGAACCCCAAATCATGGATTTGCCCATCAAACCCATGCTCGACGATATCGTCGTGGCCTATGGGCGCATCGCGGCGAGCAAGGGGATCGAGCTCAAGGCAGGAGAGATCACCGATATCCAGGTCCACAGCGACCCGAATCTGCTCGGGCGGATGGTGCGCAATCTCGTCGAGAACGCGATCCGTTATACGGAGCGGGGCGAAATCGTTCTGTCCAGTCCGGTCGTGGGGACCAGGACGGTTCGCATTTCGGTGGAAGATACCGGGATCGGCATTGCCCCGGACCAGCTCGACCGAATCTTCGAAGAGTTCCACCAGGTCGGCAACCCCGAGCGCGACAAGGCCCGTGGCCTGGGATTGGGGCTGTCGATCGTCCAGCGCCTTTCAGCAATTCTGGGACACCCGATCGAGGTTCGTTCCCAACTTGGTGTTGGTTCGATCTTCTCCATCGAGGTCCCGGTCGCCGACGGTGACATCCCGGCGTCAGAAGCCGCCGCCGAGGCCGTGCCCGCGGCAGCCGAAGGGCGGCGCCAAGTCATGGTCGTCGATGATGACCCGCTGGTCTTGCTGGCGCTCAACACCATGTTCGAGCAATGGGGCTACGAAGTGATCATGGCCGGCTCCGAGGAGGATGCGGTCGCGCAAATGCAGGACCGGGGAGAGCCGCAATTGGTCGTCGCCGACTATCGGCTGCGCAACGGCCGAGTTGGCACGGATGCCATCAAGGGCATCCGCGCTTGTTGCGTGGCCGAGGTACCCAGCATCGTGCTGACCGGCGAAACCGGAACCGAATGGGTGAAGGACGCCGAGTCTCTAGGGGCGTTGATCCTACACAAGCCGGTCACCCCCCATGACCTCGCCTATGCCCTCAAACGCCTGGTTGGGGATGGCGGAGTGCCTTGAGCCTTAAGCCTTACTCTTCGGTGGCTCGGCGGATTGACGGTGCGGGTGGCGGAACCAGTTAAGCCCAGACAACCCGGTGGGCTTACGATGGGCACATGGCGTCACCATCCGCTGATGATCCTGACCGCTGCCGTGGCGTTGGCAGGGCAAGGCGGCGATGCCTGCGCCTCGGGCTTTCAGCTGCGGGAACAAAGCGCTGAAGGCATGGGCAACGCCTATGCCGGCTCGACCGCCAAGGCTTACGACGTCAGCACCGTGTTCTACAACCCTGCCGGCATGACCCGCCTGAACGGGACGCAAGCCGGTGCAAGCGCCGCTTGGATCATGCCGTCCTCCCAGTTCGACGGCAGCAATCATGTGGGGGGGGGCGAGGTCGGCGGCTCGGACGGTGGCAACCATCTCCAGGGCACCGCCGTGGGCGCCGCCTACTCCATGTGGGAGCCAGCCTCCGACTGGCGGCTCGGGCTGGCCATCACCACCCCGTTCGGAATGCGTTCGGACTACAAGGAGGATTGGGTCGGCCGCTACTTCGCGCTGAGCAGCAGGCTGACCACAATCAACGCCAGCCCGTCCATCGCCTATCGGGTGACTCCCTCGCTTTCGGTCGCGGCCGGCCTGCAGGCCGAATGGATCAGCGCCGAGTTGACCAATGCGATCAATTTCGGTGCCCTGGTTCCCGGTTCCGGCGATGGTCTTTCCCGCGTCAGCGGCACCGATTTCGCCCTGGGGTGGACGGCTAGCGCCCTTTACGAAATCGATTCCGCGACCCGCGTGGGATTGTCATACCGCTCGGCCGTCCGCCATGCCATTCGCGGCAAGGCCGAGTTCCAAGGGGTGCCGACCGTCCTTGCCGGAAATGTCGCCTTCGCCAACAGCGCCATCGACACCGCCATCACCCTGCCCGACACGGCCACCATCGGAATCTATCACGACCTGTCACCGCGCTGGGCGGTGATGTCGGACCTGTCCTGGATCCGCTGGTCGGTGTTCCGAACCCTGCGGGTCGGCTTCGACAGCGGCCGCCCCGATGCCGTGACGCCGGAAAACTGGACGGATAGTTGGTTCGTCTCGGTCGGGGCGAACTACAAGGCCAGCGAGCGCCTCACCCTGCACATGGGGGCCGCCTACGACATGTCTCCGGTGGAGGATCGTTTCCGTACCGCCAGCATCCCCGACAGCGATCGCATCTGGCTGAGCGGCGGCATCAGCTATGCCACGAGCTTTGGCGGGCAGTTCGACCTGTCCTACGCCCACCTCTTCGGCCGCACGGCCAGCATCGACCAGACCGACCCCAACGGGATCGGCGGCCACCTGACCGGGCAGTATCGCAACCATGTGGACCTGATAAGCCTGTCCTATACGATGCGGTTCTAGGGTCAAAATCCCGGCGGGGTATTGCGCAGGTATTCCTCTTCCTCGGGCGAGGTCTCCCGCTCCAATGCCACGTTTCGGCGGGGAAACCGGCCAAACCGCTCGATGACTGCGCAATGCCGCTTGGCCCAGTCCAGCCCCTCGGGGTCGTCGCCGGCCTGTGCGAACAGGCTGACGCAATAGCGCTGGTCGGCCAGGGATTCGGAGTGCTGGAAGGGAAGGTAGAGGAAGCGGCGGCGGATGGGGGCAACCGCGCGGTCATGGCCGCGCAGCAGTGCCGCCTCGGCAATGGCCAGGGCATGGCTGTCGAAGGCGAAGGCCTGGTATTTGTCGCGAAAGACGTTGCGCGGCACCTGGTCCAGCAGGATGACCAGGGCGAGCGCGCCCTCGGCGGTGTCCACCCAGTGGTCCAACTGCCCCTGCGCCGCCTGGGCCAAGTCCTGGCCGAAGCGCTCGGCCAGTTCGCGGTCCAGGGTGGAGTCGGCGGCGAACCAGCGCGCCTCCATGCCGGGAGCGAACCAGAAGGACAGGATGGCGTCGATGCGGTCCTGGGCGTGGGCCATCAACCGGCGGCCTCGGCGCGGCGGCGGGCGGCGCTGTTCAGAATGGCGATCTTCTCGGCATCGTCGGCCAGCTTCCAGGCGCGGATCTCATCTACGCTGCGGCCACAGCCCTGGCAGATTCCCTTCTCGTCCAGGCCGCATTGGGACACGCACGGCGACTCGATCTCGCAAGACACTAAAGGAAACTCCCGTCGGGGTTAGGGCTGTCCCTCAAAATGGCGCCTCCTCCATAGGGGTACAAGCCCCGCATGCCCCTGTTGCGTCCCCGGGATATCGCCTATCCTCAATACCACGGGATCGGTCCCGGCAAGGAGGTGTCATGCTTCACGGCAAGGTACTGGTGGCCCAGGGCGGCGGCCCCACCGCGGTGATCAACCAATCCATGACCGGCGTCGTGCTGGAAGCCCGCAAGTTCCGCAACGTGGATCTAGTCTACGGCGCCTATCACGGCGTGCGCGGCATCATCAACGAGGACTTCCTGGACCTTACCCAGGAGACCAGCCACAACCTGGAAATGGTGGCCGAGACGCCGTCCTCGGCGCTGGGCTCGACCCGCGACAAGCCGGACCTGAAATACTGCCAGGAGGTCTTCAAGGTCCTGAAGGCGCACGGCATCGCCTATTTCTTCTACATCGGCGGCAACGATTCGTCGGACACCGTGCGCATCGTCTCGGAAGAGGCGCGCAAGGCGGGCTATCCGTTGCGCTGCATGCACATCCCCAAGACCATCGACAACGACCTGGTGCACAACGACCACACCCCCGGCTTCCCCTCGGCGGCGCGCTTCGTCGCCCAGTCGTTCATGGGCGCCAACTTGGACAACGCGGCGCTGCCCGGCGTCTATCTGGCGGTGGTGATGGGCCGCCATGCCGGCTTCCTGACCGCCACCTCGGCCCTGGGCAAGAAGTTCCCCGACGACGGCCCGCACCTGATCTACGTGCCCGAACGGACCTTCGTGGTGGAGAAATTCCTGGGCGACGTGAAGGCGATCATGGACAAGCACGGCCGCTGCGTCATCGCCGTGTCCGAAGGGGTGCACGACGGCACTGGCAAGCCCATCGTCACCCAGTTGGCCAAGGAGGTGGAGCACGACGCCCACGGCAACGTGCAGCTGTCGGGCACCGGCGCCCTGGCCGACCTGCTGTGCGCGGAGATCAAGGGCAAGCTGGGCTTCAAGCGCGTCCGTGGCGACACCTTCGGCTACCTCCAGCGTTCGTTCGTCGGCTGCGTCTCGGACGTTGACCAGCGCGAGGCCCGCGAGGTGGGCGAAAAGGCGGTGCAATTCGCCATGTGGGGCCAGCAGGACGGTTCGGTCACCATCCAGCGCACCGGCTTCTATTCGGTGGACTACAAGCTGATGCCGCTGGAATCGGTAGCGGGCAAGACGCGCGTCATGGAGGACGAGTTCATCGCCAGCAGCGGCACCGACGTGACCGACGCCTTCCGCCTGTACCTGCGCCCGCTGTTGGGCAAGGGCATGCCGGACGCCTTCCGGCTCCGCCTGAACCGGGTGCCCAAGGTATTGAAGCCGTAAAGGCCCAGCCCCTCTCCCGCTGAGCGGGAGAGGGGCTTGAGGCTATTCGCTCACGCCTAGCCGTTCGTAATCGCCGCGCCGGTAATCCTCCAGCAGCCCATGCACCTCGTCGGGCGGCAGGCCCAGATGCCGAAGGGTGACGCCCGCCAGCTGCAGGCTGCCCTCCAGAATCTCGGGCACCACGGCGGTGGCGCCCGATTGCTCCAGCCCCTTGGCCTGGCGGCGGTCGCGGGCGCGCACCAGGATGTGCAGCGAAGGAAACTGGTGGCGCAGCCGTGGTACCAGCTTCTCGCGACCCGAGCCGGTATCGATGGTCAGCACCACCGCGCGCGCGCGCGCCGCGCCCACCGCCTTCAGCACTTCGACCTTGCGGATGTCGCCGTAGAACACCGGCCGCCCCATGTTGCGCAAACGGCTGACGAGTCGCGGGTCGCGGTCGATGGCCACAAAGGGGATGTCCTGCTCGGAAAGAATGTGCGCGACGATCTGACCGGCGCGGCCGAAACCGACGATGATCACGTGGCCGGCCAGGTCACCGCACTCGCCATTGGGCGACACCGCCTGGGCGTCGGCCAGCCGCCGCGTCTTGGCCACCCACTCGCCCACCCACGCTAGAAGCGGCGTCGCCGCCATGCTGAGCGCCACCACGGTGGTGATCAGGCCGTTCGCTTCGGGCGAGATCAACCCGGCGGCGCTGCTGCGGGTCAGGACCACGAAGGCGAACTCGCCACCCTGCGCCAGCAGCAGGCCGAGGTGCAGGGCAGACGCCAGGGGGAAGCGGAACAGCAGCGCCAGCAAGGTCAGAACCAGGGCCTTGCCGGCCAACAGGAGGGCGACGCCTCCGGCCAATGCCGGCAGATTGGCGAGCACGTCGGCCGGCGCCACCGTCATGCCCACGGTCAGGAAGAACAAGCCCATGAGCAGGCCGCGCACCGGCTGGAGGTCGGCTTCGATCTGGTGACGGTACTCGGTGCTGGCCAGCATGACCCCGGCCAGAAACGCGCCCAGGCTGAGGGACAGGCCGGCCGCCTCGGTGGCGAAGCTGGTGCCGATGGCCGCAAGCAGGGCGGCAGCGATAAACACCTCGGGGCTATGGATGACGCTGACCTGATGGAACAAGGGGCGCAGCGCCAAGCGGCCAAGCAGGAAGATGGCGATCATCACCCCTACCGCCTTGGCCAAGGCCAGCAACATGGCCCACGCCATGCTGACGCTGTCGCCGCCCATATGGGGAATGGTGACCAGCAACGGCACCACTGCCAAATCCTGCAGGATCAGCACCGCCACGGCGACGCGGCCCACCTGCGAATTCAGTTCGCCCCGCTCGGACAGGATCTGAAGCACGAAGGCGGTGGAGGAGAAAGCCAGCGCCACCCCCACCACTCCGGCCCCCGCCGAGGCCAATCCCACGGCGGCCAGTACGCCCCCCGCCAGCCCTCCGGTAAGCAGCACCTGGGCGGTGCCCAGGCCGAAAATGAAGTGGCGGATGACGCGCAGGCGCTCCCACGACAGTTCGAGGCCGATCATGAACAGCAGGAAGACGATGCCCAACTCGGCCAGCTGGCGCGCGCCCTCCTCGTCGGTCATCAGGGCGAATCCGAACGGGCCGATGACGCTGCCCGCCACCAGATAGCCCAGTACGGGACTGGCGCGCACACGGTGGCATAGCGGCGGCATCAGCACGCTGATGGCAAGAAAGATCAGCGCGTCGCGCAAAAACCCGTGGTCCAAGGCTGCCGCCTTCGTTCAGTCCCCCTTGAAGTCCTAAATAGGGACATTTTCGCGTTGCGAAAGGGAAAACTTGGGTCCGCCCCCTGGACAGGACGCCATACGGCCCTTACACCCGAATAGAGGCCATCGGGGGAGCGGGATTGTGATCGAGAGCATGAACCTGGCGGTGCTGGTGCTGGCCGGTCTGGTGACCGCCAGCATTTTCTCCAGCCTGCTGTCGTTCCGCATCGGGGCTCCCTTGCTGCTGATCTTCCTGGGCGTCGGCCTGCTGGCCGGCGATGGCGGCCTCGGCGGCATTCATTTCGACGACGCCGGCACCGCCTACATGGTGGGCAGCGTGGCGCTGGCGGTGGTGCTGTTCGATTCCGGTTTCCATACGCCCTTCAAGACCGTGCGCATGGCCGCCCTGCCTTCCCTGTCGCTGGCGACCATCGGCGTCCTGGTGACCTCTGCCGTGGTGGCGGTGCCGGCCCATTACCTGCTGGGTCTGCCGTGGCTCGAGGGCGAGCTGCTCGGCGCCATCGTGGCCTCGACCGACGCGGCGGCGGTGTTCTTCCTGCTGCGCGTGGGTGGCATCCACGTGCGCGACCGCGTGCGCTCGATTTTGGAAATGGAATCCGGGGTCAACGACCCCATGGCCATCTTCCTGACCATCGTGCTGATCCGCTTCCTGGTCGACCGCTCCAGCCATTCGGGATTCGGCGGCTACATAATACTGCACCTGACGGCGGAGTTCGGCATCGGCGGCATCGCCGGTTTGGCGGGCGGATTCGTCATCGTCCAGGCCATCAACCGGCTGGGCATCGAGCGCGGCCTGCTGCCCATCGCCGGGCTGTCGCTTGCGCTGATGCTGTTCGCCGCCACTTCGCTGGTGGGCGGCTCCGGCTTCCTTGCGGTCTACGTGGCCGGGCTGGTGGCCGGCAATTCGCGGCTGGTGGCGCCCGACACCATGCGCCGTTTCCAGGACGGCGCCATATGGTTGGCCCAGATTGGCATGTTCCTGACGCTGGGGCTGCTGGCCAGCCCGAGCCAGTTCCCACCGCTGATCCTGGCCAGCCTGGGCGTGGCCTTCGTGCTGATCTTCATCGCCCGCCCGCTAGCGGTGTGGGTGGGCTTGCTGCCGTTCCGCATGAGCCGCAACGAGATCGCCTTCGTGTCGTGGGTCGGTCTGCGCGGCGCCGTGGGCATCTTGCTGGCCATCCTGCCCATCATTTCTGGCATCGAAAACGGCCGGCTGATCTTCAACGTCACCTTCCTGGTGGTGCTGGTGTCGCTGGCGCTGCAAGGCTGGACCATCGGCCCGGTGGCGCGCTGGCTAGGCCAGGTGGTGCCGCGCCGCATCGGCCCGGTGGAGCGCATGGAACTGGAAATTCCCGGCGCCGCCCACGAGCTGGTGGCCTACCGCATCGTCCCCAATTCCCTGGTGGCCCAGGGACACAAGCTGCCGCGCTGGGCGGTGCCGTCGCTGGTGGTGCGCGAAGGGCGCTCGGTACTGGGTTTCGCCGTGCAGTCGTTCCGTCCGGGCGACATGGTGTGGCTGTTCGCCAAG
>DATJKV010000038.1:0-5234 GCA_035491155.1 Magnetospirillum sp.
ATTTTTTCGATGGGGTTGGCCGCTATGGTCGTGATTTCCCTGGCCGGCCAAGCCCTGGCCCAGGAAGTCCGCCGACTGTCGCGAAGACCGACAAGTTCTATCTGGGCGTCGCCCCCGGCTAGGTGATGCCCAATGACGTTAAATTCTCCGGCACCTCGACCATCGGCGGCCTCACCGCCAACACCTCGGGTCAGTGGGAATTCAAGGACGGCTATTCGGTGTCTACAAGCAGGTTTCGCTGAGCGGCACCTTGAGCGACGGCACTACCACCGTGAACGTCAACGGCACCGCCCCGGTAAATGGTTCGGTCACTGCGACGTTGGGCATGCTGAACGGCATGGTGACGCCGTTCGGCAAGTCGCGCGTCACCCCGCTGGTGGGTGCCGGCGTCGGTGTGGCGCATTTCGAAGACAAGATCGACTCCATCGGCGGCTCGGCCGTGAACAGCAACCGCACGGAAACCGATCTGGCCCTGTCGGCCACCGCCGGCATCAAGGTCTCGGCCACCGACAGCGTCGTCCTGGGCGCGCGCTACCGCTACCTGTGGGCCGATACCGGCCACAACGGCGTCGACAACTTCACCGCCCACAACTTCATGGGCACCGCCGCCATCAAGTTCTAAGGCGCGCATCTTGAAAAGCGGGGGGCCGTCCGCCGGATAGCCCCTTTCCATTACCCCAACAAAAAACCCCCTGCCGTCGCCGGCAGGGGGTTCTTCGTTACTGGCGACTTACTCTTCGTCGGCGGCCAGCTGCCACACGGCGGGCGAACGCCACAGGCGCGACTTCAGCAGTTCACGCTCGTAGACGAACTCCTTGGGCAGGCGGTCGAGGAACTTGTCGAACAGTTCCTCCTGGCTGCGCGCCTCGGCGACGCCGGCTTCCTGGTCGATGGTCATCAACTCATGGAACTTGTCCTGCGGATAGTCCAGGCCCTTCCACTCGATGTCGTCGAAGGTCGGCACGTTGCCGAACGGGCTTTCGATGGCCGGGGTGCGGCCATGGACGCGGTCGACGATCCACTTCAGCACGCGCATGTTGTCGCCGAAGCCCGGCCACATGAACTTGCCGTTGGCATCCTTGCGGAACCAGTTGACGCGGAAGATCGGCGGCGGGTTGTTGACCTTGCGGCCCATCTCCAGCCAGTGGGTGAAGTAGTCGGCCATGTTGTAGCCGCAGAACGGCAGCATGGCGAACGGGTCGCGGCGGACACCGGACAGACCGGCGGCGGCGGCGGTGGCTTCCGAACCCATGGTGGCGGCCAGATAGACGCCGTGGGTCCAGTTGAAGGCCTGGTACACTAGCGGCATGGTCTTGGACAGACGGCCGCCGAAGATAAAGGCGGCGATGGGCACGCCGGCCGGGTTCTCCCAGTCGGGATCCACGGTCGGGCACTGGCTGACCGGGGCGGTGAAGCGGGCGTTCGGATGGGCGGCCGGAGTTTCCGAGGCCGGAGTCCAGTCCTTGCCCTTCCAGTCGATCAGGTGCGCCGGCTTCTCCTCCGACATGCCTTCCCACCAGACGTCGCCGTCATCGGTCAGGGCCACGTTGGTGAAGATGGAGTTCTTGGCGCACGCCGCCATGGCGTTGGCGTTGGTGTGGTAGCCGGTGCCGGGGGCAACGCCGAAGAAGCCCGCTTCCGGGTTGATGGCGTAGAACTTGCCATCGGCGCCGGGCTTGATCCAGGCGATGTCGTCGCCGACGGTCCAGATCTTCCAGCCCTCGAAGCCCTTCGGCGGCTGCAGCATGGCGAAGTTGGTCTTGCCGCAGGCCGACGGGAAGGCGGCGCCGACATAGGTCTTCTCACCCTGCGGGTTTTCCACGCCGACGATCAGCATGTGCTCGGCCAGCCAGCCCTCGGTGCGGCCCATGGTGGAGGCGATGCGCAGCGCGAAGCACTTCTTGCCGAGCAGGGCGTTGCCGCCGTAGCCCGAGCCGTACGACCAGATGGTGCGCTCTTCCGGGAAGTGGCTGATGGTGATGTTTTCGGGATTGCACGGCCAGGCGACGTCCTTGGCGCCGGCGGCCAGCGGCTGGCCGACCGAGTGCAGGCACTTGACGAAGTCGCCGTCCTTGCCGATCAGGTCCAGCACCGCCTGACCCATGCGGGTCATGATGCGCATGTTGGTGCAGACGTACGGGCTGTCGGTGATCTCGACGCCGATGTGGGCGATGTTCGAGCCGAGCGGGCCCATGGAGAACGGCACCACGTACATGGTGCGGCCCTTCATGCAGCCGTCGTACAGCTTGCCCATGCGCGCCTTCATCTCGTCGGGCGCGACCCAGTTGTTGGTCGGGCCGGCGTCGTTCTTCGACAGCGAGCAGATGAAGGTGCGATCCTCGACGCGGGCGACGTCGCGCGGGTCGGAACGGCAGAGATAGGAATTGGGGCGCTTGGCCTCGTTCAGCTTGATCATCGTGCCGCCGGCGACCATCAGCTCGCAGAGGGCATCGTACTCCCGCTCGGAACCATCACAGATGTGGATGGCGTCGGGCTTGCACAGCTTCGCCATCTCGTCGATCCACGCCAACAGATTGGCATTGACCGTGCTGCCGCCGGGAATACCGAGTTTCGTCATGATTACCGTTCTCCATCCCATTTGATGGTGGCCGTTTCCACAAGGCCCCCGAGACTCGCCGACTCGGTTGGAATGCGAGCCTCGGTCGAGGGGTTCGACCGCCGAAAAGGACGCGGGCTTCGCCGCGCCGCCGCCGTGAAGAGGACGCGAAGATAGCCTCCCGACGTTTCGTGGGCAATGCCCTTAGTGTGGCACCGCTATTCCAAAGTGGTAGGACCTTTTAGCATCTCGGCCAGCAAGGCGCGAGCGGATGGAGCATCCACCACCGAAGAGGGAAAAGCAAGCCGCCGCATGTCCTCGCCCTTCATCAGATCGACGCCATCGGGATCGAGAGCCGCCAACCGCCAACCGTCCCCCAGCCGACCGGCAAAGTCGATGTTAACCTCGGCCAGCCAGTCCGCCTCTACCGCCTTCAGCGCCTCGATGGCAGAAAGATCGAGGCCGAAGGGGTAATCGAACCATACGGCGCGGCCGAATCCGCCGACGAAATGGACGCGTTCGGGCTGGATGGTCCAGATGGCGAAATCGCCGAAGCCGGCATAAAGCGCCGCGCCGGGATGACGGGCGAGAAAGCGGGCCTTCAGGCGGGGATCGTCGCTGCGCCGGGCCAGTCCCGAAAGGGTAACCCGCGGCCCGGTCTGCGGATTGGCGAGGCCATCGGTACCGTCCAGCAACAGCGAGGCGCGGCCGTCTGCCATCAGGTTGCGGGTATGGTCGGACAGGCCGGACAGCAGCAGGATCGGGGTCAGATCCATATCGAAGGCCACCGTGACCAGCGAGGCGTAAGGCGCACCCTCCATCAACGTCGCTAGGCCGGCCTTACGGCAGGCGCGGGCGACCCGCCTCAGAGCCAGCCGGTTGTCAGCCGGCAGTTGATCGTCATCATGTGCCATGGCGCTCGTCATGCCTTATGGTGTTTGAATCGGGGGCAGGTCGGCAAGAAGCCGAACGGACAGGTCCCCGCTGCCGAAGGAGGATCATCGCAGATGAAAACGTTCGTGGGAACCGCGCTGGCGCTGGCGCTGACCGTTGCCGCCCTGCCCGCCGCCGCCGGCGACGCCAAGGTGGGGCCGCTACAGATCAAGGGCGCCTGGGCCCGCGCCACCCCGCCCAACGCCCCGGCCGGCGGCGCCTTCCTGTCGGTCACCAACACCGGCACTGAGACCGACAACCTGCTGTCCGCCAGCGCCGGCGTGGCCAAGACCGTCGAACTGCACGCCCACATCACCCAGGGCGATGTCATGCGCATGGTCGCAATCCAGAGCGTCGAGGTGCAGCCGGGCAAGACCGTCGACCTGGCGCCGGGCGGCCTGCACGTCATGCTGATCGGGCTGAACAAGCCGCTGAAGGAAGGCGACAGCTTCCCCATGGTCCTGGACTTCGCCAAGGCCGGCAAGGTCACCGTCACCGTGGACGTCAAGGCCCTGGGCGCCATGGGGCCGGGCGCCGGCGCCATGGTCCACGATCCCGCCGCCCATCAGAGCCACATGCAGGACCCGGCGCATCAGGAGATGCACAAGAGCATGCACGGCTCGGGCAACTAGATAAGGATAAGGTTGTGCCCCCTTCCTTGGGGAGAAGGAAGGGGGCGCTGCCGGAGGCGTGGGGGGTTGGGGCAGGGTACGCCCCCGACAAATGACTTATAACAAAGGTATGGTCGCACGCCAAGGAGCTTTCCCGAGCGCATTAGTCAGGATTGACACTTGCAACGTCGGCACGCGAATCTTCCCGGATTTGCCGGTCAGCCCGCCCCTACTCCCAGCGCGCCGCGGCCTGATCGTCGGTTTCCTTGGCCTCCACCCAGCAATCACCCTGGGCGGTGTGTTCGATCTTCCAGAACGGCGCCCTGGTCTTCAGCCAGTCGATCAGGAAGTGGCAGGATTGGAAGGCCGCCTCGCGATGGGCCGAGGCAGTGGCCACCAGGACGATGCGCTCGCCAGGATTAAGGCGGCCATAGCGGTGGATGACCAGCACGTCCTCGAGCGGCCAGCGGCGGCGCGCCTCTGCCTCGATGGCGGCCAATTGCTTCTCGGTCATGCCGGGATAATGTTCCAGGGTCATCCCGCCCACCTGGGTTCCGTCACCCATGAAATCGCGGACGAGCCCCAGGAACATGCACACGCCACCAATGGCGCCGTTGCCCGAGAAACGGGCCATCTCGACGCCGGGGTCGAAATCCTCGGCTTGGACGCGGATCATGGTTCAGCCGCCGGTGACGGGCGGGAAGAAGGCGATTTCGTCGCCGGGACAGACGGGATGGTCGAGCCCGACGTAATCCTGGTTCACCGCCACCCGGATCAGCGTCATGTCGGCGAAGGCGTCGGCCAGTCCGGCCGAGCGGGTCTTCAGCCAGTCCACCAGCGCCGCCACGTCGGCCACGCCGGCAGGCGGCGCCACCTCTTCCTCGCCCAGGCCCGCCTTGGCGCGCAGCCAGGCGAAATACAGGACCTTCATCGCAGCACCTCCGCATACGGTATGTAGGCGACGCGGTCGCCCGGCGCGATGTCGCCCGCATCCTCGGGAACCTCGACCAAGCCGTCCGACCACACCATGGAGGACAGCACGCCCGAGCTTTCGGAGCGGAACTTCTCGGCCGCCAGCCTGCCTCCGTCCGCCCGCACCCGGGCGCGCAGCCATTCGCGCCGTCCGGGCTTGT
>DATJKV010000039.1:0-5832 GCA_035491155.1 Magnetospirillum sp.
AGCTCGGTCAGGCCCGGGTCCATGCAGCGGTCGTTGGCGACAACGCGGGTGCCGCCGCCCTGGACGGCGTCGACAAAGCCCTGGGTCTTCAGCGCCTGCAAGGCGGCACGCACCGAGACGCGGCTGACCCCCATGTCCTCGGCCAGTTGGCGTTCGCCCGGCAGGCGCTGGCCCGGCATCCACTCGCCCGAGGCGATGCGGGCCATCAGGCGATCGGCCACCCGGTCGGACACAAGGGAAAGGTCGCCTCGACGGGTCGAGGCGCGGTTGGACGCGGAAGAAGAGGGTTTGGCGGGCATTCCGTCATGCTGCGTACACATATGCGGAAAGTCAAGCTTATCTCGCCTTGCGCGCGATATGGATACCGCCAAGGATCACCCCGGCGCCCAACAATTCCGCCATCCCCAGCGCCTCGTCGAACAATGCCCAGGCCAGCATGGCGGCAACCGCGGGTTGGGTGAGCAGCACCAACGAGCCCAGCCCTGGCGGCACCGTCGCCAACCCCCAGGAAATCAGCCCCTGCCCCGCTACCTGGCTGACCAGGGCAAGCCCCAGCACCACCGCCCAGCCGCGCGCCGTCTCAGGCCACACCGGCTCGCCCAGGGCCAGGGCCACCGGCAGCAGCAGTACCGAAGCCACCAACCCGCTCCACAGCATCAGCACGGTGGCCGGCACACCGGCACGCGAGCGATGCACCGCCAGGATGTAGGCGCCGTAGAAGGCTCCCGACGCCACCGACAAGGCGTCGCCCGCCAGGCGCGTCGAGGAGAAGCTGAGATTGCCGCCCATCAGCAAGGTGGCGCCGGCCAGCGACACCATCATGGCGCCCAAGAAACGGCGGCTGGGCCGCTGGCCCCAGATCAGCCACAGCCCCAGGGTAACGAAGATGGGAGCCAGGTTGGTGAACAAGGCCGCATTGGCGACGCTGGTGAGCAGGATGCCCACGTGCCACACCGACAGGTCACCGGCAAAGAACAGGCCCGCCAACCCGCAGCCCAGCCAACCGGCCCGGCCTCGGGGCATGGCCTGACGGGCAGCCATCAGCGCGAAGATGGGCAGGGACAGTGCCAGCCGGTGAAAGGCGGTGGCGACCGGCCCGACCTCGGACAGGCGGACAAAGATGGGAGCGAAGCCGATGGCGGCAGCGCCCAACAGCAGGGCGAGCACCCCGGCATGGGCGGAGCGATGGATCATTGCCGCTTTTTGATAGCACGACCACGCTGCCGACGCGATTGGGCGACGCCCTGGCCGCCCATCCCGGCTTCTTCGCCGTTCACACCACCCGGACGGCCTGGCGGCCCAGGCCCTGCACCTCGACCTCCACGCGGTCACCGGCGGCGAGGAACTGGCCTCGGCCCAAGCCGACGCCGGCGGGAGTGCCGGTCAGGATGACGTCACCCGGTGCCAGACGCATGAAGCGCGAAAGATAGGACACCAGGACGCGCACGCCGAACACCATGTCGGCGGTAATTCCGTCCTGCTTGCGCCTGCCGTTGACCTCGGTGGTCAGGCGCAGCGCATGGGGGTCGGGCACCTCGTCGGCGGTGACCAGCCATGGTCCCAGCGGGCAGAAGCCGGGCCCCGACTTGCCCTTGGTCCACTGGCCGCCCCGCTCCATCTGCCAGTCACGGGCGGACACGTCGTTGGCGGTCATGTAGCCGGCGACGAAGGACAGCGCGTCGGTCTCCGCCACCTGCCAGGCGGTGCGGCCGATGACCACGGACAGTTCCACCTCCCAATCCAGCTTGGCGGTACCGGGCGGCAGCGGCAGATCATCGAACGGGCCGGCCAGGGCCCCGGTATGCTTGTTGAACACCACCGGCTCGGCGGGCAGTGCCAGGCCCGTCTCGGCGGCGTGGTCACGGTAGTTGAGGCCGATACCGATCAGGTTGCCGATGCCGGACACCGGCACGCCCAGGCGCTGGTCCTTGGGCACCAGGGGCAGCGAGGCGGGATCGACGGCGGCCAGCCGGGCCAGATGGTCGGGCGCCAGCATATCGGGACCGATATCGGCGCAGTGATGGCCGAGGTCGCGCCAATGGCCCAGGGAATCCACCAGCCCGGGCCGTTCGTGCCCCAGCTCGCCCCAACGGATCAGCTTCATGACGATACCTTACGGACGAGCGCCGCCGGCACCTCGCCCTTCTGCAGGAAAGCCCCCATGTCGGCGGCGGCCATCGGCCGGGCCAGCAGGAAGCCCTGCACCCGGTCGCAGCCGAACGAACCCAGGAAGGCCAATTGCTCGGGCGTCTCGACGCCGGGCGCCACCACGTTCATGTGGAGGCCGCGCGCCACCGCGACAATGGCGGTGACGATCTCGGAATCGTCGGTGGAATTGGTGACGTTGCGCACGAACCCCTGGGCCACCTTGAGCGAATTGGCCGGCAGTCGCCGCAGGAACGCGAAGGAGGAATAGCCCGAGCCGAACTCGTCGATGGCCAGCCCCAACCCCAGGGCGGTGAAGCGGGCGAACAGGGCGCCCGGGTCGTGGCCCTTGTCCACCACGCTGGCTTCCGGCACCTCCAGCACCAGGGCAGCCGGCGGCAGGCCCGAATGCTCCAGCGCCTGGGCGATATCCTCGACCAGTTCCGGCGCACGCAGCTGGCGGCCAGACAGGTTGACGTGGATCTCCAGGTCGGCATGGCCGGCATCGCGCCAAGCCTTCACCTGCGTGCACGCCTGCTCCAGCACCCAGCGGCCGATGGGCAAAATCATGCCGGTCTCGTCGGCCAGCGGCACGAACTGGGCCGGCACCACCATGCCGACATCGGGATGGCGCCAGCGCAGCAGCGCCTCGACCGCCACCACCTTGCCGGTCTTGAAGTCGAAGATGGGCTGGTAATGGACCAGGAACTCGTCGCGCTCCAGCGCCACGCGCAGCGCGTTCTCCAGCGCCAGCCGCTCGAAGGCCTGGGCGTTGACCGCCTCGGAATGGAACTGGCAACCGTTGCGGCCCATGCGCTTGGCCCGGTACATGGCGGCGTCGGCCAGCTTGATCAGCGTCTGGGAATCGCCGGCATCCGCCGGGTAGATGGCGACGCCGATGGACGAGCTGATGTGAGCCTCGTGCCCCGACAGGTCGAACGGTTCCACCAGCATGTGCAGAATCTTGTGCGCCACCACGGCGGCGTCGCGCGGGTCCTGCACGTCCTCAAGAATGACGGTGAACTCGTCACCGGCCAGGCGGGCCACGGTGTCGCCCTGGCGGGTGGCGCCGGTCAGGCGCTCGGCCACCTGCTGCAGCAACAAATCGCCCGACAGGTGGCCCAGGGTGTCGTTGACCTCCTTGAAGCGGTCGAGGTCGATGAACAGCAGCGCCACCATGGTCTGGTTGCGGTGGGCGCGGGCCACCGCGCGGGACAGCCGTTCGTGGAACAGGGTGCGGTTGGGCAGCCGGGTCAGCGGGTCGTGGTTGGCCTGGTAGGACAGGCGCTCCTCGACCTGCTTGCGCGAGGTGATGTCGCTGATGACCGCCACGTAATTGGTGATCTCGCCCAAGCTGTTGCGCACCACCGCGATGTTCTGCCAGCCGGCAAACATTTCGCCCGACTTGCGGCGGTCCCAGATTTCGCCCTGCCACTTACCGACCGAGCGCAGATTTTCCCACATGCGCTCGTAAAAATCGGGGCCGTGGCGGCCCGAGGACAACACCTTGGGTGTCTTGCCCAGCACGTCCTCGGGATCGAAACCGGTGATCTCAGTGAAGGCGGGGTTGACGTGGACGATATTGCAACGGGCATCGGTGACGAACAGGCCGTCGCCGGAATTCTCGAACACCGTGGCGGCCAGCCGCATGTGATCTTCCAGGCGCTTCCTTTCGGTCACGTCCTCGACCACGGTGACGGTGAAGCGCATGTCGGTCCCGTCGCAATCGGCCTCGCGCACGGCGGTGACCGTAAGCTGCCCCCACACCACACGACCGTCCTTGGCGATATAGCGCTTGGTGAGGTGGTAGGAATCGCGGCCGCCCGCCAGCATCTCGGCGCGCAGGGCCTCGTTGCGACCGGCATCCTCGGGATGCGAGATCTCCGAGAAGTGTTTGCCCACCAGCTCGGCCTCGCTGTAGCCGACCATGGCGCAAAAGGCGGGATTGGCCTGGGCGAGGCGGCCGTCGGATTCCGACAGCACCACGCCGACACCGGCATTCTGGAACACCGCGCGGAAACGGTCTTCCGAGCGGCGGAGCGCCAAATCGACGCGCGAGCGCTCGATGGCATAGCGGACGGCGCGGCGCACCAGGTCACTGTCGCCGGCGCCCTTGACCAGATAATCCTGAGCGCCCTGGCGCAAGGCCTGCACCGCCAGCATCTCGTCGTTGGTGCCGGTCAGCACGACCACGGGAACCAGCGGCCATTCGGCCTTCAATCGGGCCAGCGTCGCCAGCCCGAAGGAATCGGGCAATGACAAATCCAGCAGCACCACGTCCACGTGCTCGGAGGCAAGCTGGGCCAAGCCGTCGGCCAGCGTGCCCGCCTTGAGGATGC
This sequence comes from Magnetospirillum sp., assembly GCA_035491155.1. Lineage (GTDB taxonomy): Bacteria > Pseudomonadota > Alphaproteobacteria > Rhodospirillales > Magnetospirillaceae > Magnetospirillum. Next base: position 4,485 of record DATJKV010000039.1, read on the forward strand.
GGAACGGGTCGGAGGTTTCTTCGAGAAGGAAAAGTTCCACCAGCCGGGCATCGCCCGGATTGTCCTCCACGACCAGGACGGTTCGTTTCGAGGACTGGCCGCTGATCATCCCCGTGCCGCCCTTAGCGCGACGGAAGGGTGACTACCGAGCACCAATACTCCTCTATGGAGCGCACCACCGATATGAAGCGGTCCAGATCGACCGGCTTGGTGATGTAGCAATTGGCGTGGAGATCGTACGAGCGCAGGATGTCCTGTTCCGCCTGCGAGGTGGTCAGCACCACCACCGGAATGCGACGCAGCTCGGGATCGGCCTTCATCTCGGCCAGCACCTGGCGGCCGTCCTTGCGCGGCAGGTTAAGGTCCAGCAGCACCAGATTGGGGCGCGGCGCTTCGGTGAAGGAGCCCTCGCGGCGCAGGTAGGTCATGGCTTCGACGCCGTCGACCACCACCTTCAGACGGCTGGCCATTCGCCCTTCCTTCAAGGCCTCCTGGGCGAGGCGAGCATCGCCGGGATTATCTTCGACCAGCAGGATATCGAAAGTTTCGGGGACGGTTCGCAAGCTCACGGGGCGGCTCCTCGATATCCCGACGGGGGACGAACTGGGAAGAACTATACTGGCGTTCCTGCGTGTTGAAAACGCCCTTGCTATCAAAAAGGCATAGAGCGGGGAATACCTACAGAGAGAGGGGCCGCGGGAGGCGAATCAATCATTGCGGGTAACAATAGCCAAACGAAGCAACCAAGGAAAAATCCGGATACAGCCGCTTGCCTGCGCCGGAACCTTCGCCGACCAAGCGCGTTGGCCTTTCGAGTGGACGGCGCGAGGCGTGAAGTCTCGCGGCGGTCCTTAGGCGAAGCCAACGACCAACGGAGGAGCATTATGCCTCTCGCCAGCCATTCCACTGCCACAATCGCCCAGGTCCTGTCTGGCATCGACTTCCCGGCCAACAAACAAAAACTGGTCGATTACGCCCAGCAGAACAACGCCGACAAGGAAGTTCTTGAGGCCATCAAGCAGATGCCTGAGGCCGAGTACACCAGCATGGCCGACGTCTTCAAGGGCGTGGGCCAGAGCACCAAGTAGACCAACGCACCAGATAGCATCGTCAACACTGGCGGAACGGGCCAGCTTCGGCCTGCTCCGCCATGTGCGCGAGCACCGAACGACGTTCCATCGCCACCGCCCGCGCCACGGCATCCCTCAGGCGCGCATCGGCGATCCAGTGCGCCGAGTGGGTGGCCACCGGCTCGTAGCCACGGCTCACCTTGTGCTCGCCCTGCGCTCCGGCTTCGACCCTGTCCAGGTGGTGGGCGATGGCGAAATCCAATGCCCGGTAGTAGCAC
>DATJKV010000040.1:0-3300 GCA_035491155.1 Magnetospirillum sp.
GTCAGCCGCGCGTGGTCCAGCACCCAGACCAGCATGCGGTCGTAGACCGCCACCAGCCGATGGAACCAATCGTTGCCCTCCGGCGCCTCGTGCCGACGCAGCAGGCGGCCGCACATCATGGGCACCAAGGTGAGCGACACCACCGCCGAGATCAGGATGGTGACCGCCAGCGTCACCGCGAACTCGCGGAACAGACGCCCCACCACGTCGCCCATGAACAGCAGCGGGATCAGCACGGCGATCAGCGACACGGTCAGCGAGATGATGGTGAAGCCGATCTGCTGCGAGCCCTTCAGCGCCGCCGCCAGCGGCGTTTCGCCCTCCTCGATGTAGCGCGAGATGTTCTCGATCATGACGATGGCGTCGTCCACCACGAAGCCGGTGGCGATGGTGAGCGCCATCAGCGACAGGTTGTTGAGGCTGAAGCCTGCGAGATACATCACGCCGAAGGTGCCGACCAGCGACAGCGGCACCGACAGGCTGGGGATGATGGTGGCGCGCAGGTTGCGCAGGAAGACGAAGATCACCATCACCACCAACGCCACCGCCAGCGTCAGCTCGAACTGCACGTCGGCGACCGAGGCGCGGATGGTGGTGGTGCAGTCCGACAGAACCGCCACGTCCACCGCCGCCGGCAGCGAGGCCTGGAGCGCCGGCAGCATGGCCTTGATGTTGTCCACCACGTTGATGACGTTGGCGCCGGGCTGGCGCTGGACGTTGAGGATGATGGCGGGGGTGGTGCCGCTCCAGGCGGCCAGCTTGGAGTTCTCGGGACCCTCCACCACCGTGGCCACGTCGGACAGCCGCACCGGCCGGCCCTCGCGGTAGGCGATGACGATGTCCTCGTATTCGGTGGCGCTTTTCAGCTGGTCATTGGCATTGATGGTGTAAGCGCGGCTGGGGCCGTCGAAATTGCCCTTGGGGGTGTTGACGTTGGCGTTGGCGACGGTGGTGCGCAGGTCGTCGATGTTGAGCCCATAGGCCGCCAGCGCCCGCGCATTGGCCTGCACCCGCACCGCCGGGCGCTGTCCGCCGCTGATGCTGACCAGACCGACGCCGGGCAGTTGCGAAATTTTCTGCGCCAGCCGGGTGTCGGTCAGGTCCTGCACCTTGATCAGCGGCATGGTCTTGGAGGTCACCGCCAGCGTCAGCACCGGCGCGTCGGCGGGGTTGACCTTGGCGTAGATGGGCGGCGCCGGCAGATCCGACGGCAGCAGGTTGCCGGCGGCGTTGATGGCCGCCTGAACCTCCTGCTCGGCCACGTCCAGGCTGAGGTTGAGGCCGAACTGCAAGGTAATGACCGAGGCGCCGGACGAGCTGGTCGAACTCATCTGCGAAAGGCTCGGCATCTGGCCGAACTGGCGCTCCAGCGGCGCCGTCACCGCCGAGGTCATCACCTCCGGGCTGGCGCCGGGATAGAAGGTCTGCACCTGGATGGTGGGATAATCCACCTGGGGCAGCGCCGACAACGGCAGCAGGCGATAGGCGACCATGCCGGCCAGCATGATCGCCACCATCAGCAACGAGGTGGCGACCGGCCGGAGGATGAATATCCGCGAGGGGTTCATCACTCGCTCCGGTGCTTGCGGCGCTCGCCGTTACCACCGCCGGCCCGACCTTCATCAGCCTTGGGCGCCCCCTCGCCCTTGCTCTCGGCGCCGGGTACGGACACCTGGGCGCCTTCGCGCAACTTGTCGGCACCGTCAACCACCACCTGCTCGCCCGTTTCCAGGCCGGACTGGATCGCCACCTTGCCGCCCGATGCGGGGCCGACGCCCACCGTGCGCACCGTCACCGTGTTGTCGGGCTTGACCACGTACACGAAGGTGCCCGGTTCGCCGCGCTGGATGGCGCTGGCGGGGACCACCACCGCGTCGCGCTGGGTATCCACCAGCAGGCGCAGATTGACGAACTGGTTGGGGAACAGGGTTTCGTCCTTGTTGTCGAACTCGGCCCGCAGCTTCACCGTGCCGGTGGCCGGATCGATCTGGTTGTCCACCGTGGTGACGTGGCCCTCGGCCAACTGATGGGTCTGGCTGCGGTCGAAGGCCGCCACCGTCAGCGTGGCGCCCTCACGCAGCCGGCGCATGATGGCCGGCAGATTGTCCTCGGGCACCGAGAACACGGTCGAGATGGGCTCCATCTGGGTAATGACGGCGATGCCATTGGTGTCGTTGGTCTGCACGTAATTGCCCTGGTCCACCTGGCGCAGGCCGACGCGGCCGGTAATGGGCGAGACGATGCGGCAATAGGCGATGTTCAGCTTGGCGTTGTTGACCTGGGCCAGGTCGGTGGCCACCGCGCCCTCGTACTGCTTGACCAGCGAGGACTGGGTGTCGCGCTGCTGGCGGGCAATGGAATCCTCGGCCAACAGCTTCTCGTAGCGCGCCAGGTTCACCTGGGCGTCCTTCAACAGCGCCTGGTCGCGGGCCAGCTGGCCCATGTACTGGTCCAACTGCATCTGGTAGGGGCGCGGATCGATCTGGGCCAGGAAGTCGCCGGCATGGACGGTCTGGCCCTCACGGAAGGCGATCTGGAGGAGCTGACCGGCGATCTGGGTCCTCACCGTCACGGTGGCCAGCGGCGTCACCGTGCCCAGCGCCGACAGCCCGATGTCCACGTCGGCCTTGCTCGCGGCCGCCACCACCACCGGCACCGGCCCGCCGGCACCACGGCGACCTTGCTGCTGCGGCGCCGTATGGGGGCGGAACACCACCCAGCCGAGGCCGGCCAACACCGCCAGCACGACCAGCAGCACCCAGACCGGCCGCTTTCTCTTGCCCGCCTGAGCGTCGGCGCGCTGTCGTACCGGTTGAAAGTTCTCGCTGTTCATCTGCCGCAGTCCCTGGTGTCCGCACGGAATTTCGCAGAAGCTAACACCCGATTGTATCCGCTGTATGGCTTCCGCGGACCGAATTGTAACGGTTTATAACGGGGTGCGAAGCCACCTATGAGGCCCCCCTCTCCCGAATGAGTGCGAATCGCCGCCGGGAACGGCTCGCCTGACGCTGGTTTTCCGAGCAAAGCGGGTGCACTCTTCCGGCTGACCTGCCAGGGAATTCCGATGCCGCATCCGCCGTCCATCCGCCGCGCCAGCGCCACCAACGGCTCAGCCGCCGAGATGGCCGCCGAGCTGCGTCGGCAATTGGACATGCCGGGACTGTGTCTGGTGGTGGTCTACACCTCCCTCGCCGATGGGCTGGACCAGCTCGCGGCCGAACTGACCCGTGCGTTCGGCCCCGTCCCGGTGATCGGCTGCACCACTGCCGGCGAGATCGATGTCGGCGGCTATCGCGTGGG
>DATJKV010000041.1:0-6239 GCA_035491155.1 Magnetospirillum sp.
CAGCATGGCGCCGTTGGCCTCGGTGCCCACGATTACCTTACCGAAGCCGCCTTCGACGTAGATGTTGGATTTGTCGATGACATCGGTGCTCACGACGCTGCCCAGATTGACCGCACGGGTCTCATTGCCGCCACCGGCTTCCAGGACGACGTTGACGCCAATCTTCAGGCCGTTGTCCAGGGTGGTGTCGCCACCGAAGTAGATCTGGTTGTCGCCCTTGACGTCGACGGCGACCGGCTGCACGCCGGCTGCGCGCTTGAAGGAATCCTCCTGCCAGGCGCCGACAATCCACCACTTGGAGTAGCCGCCCAGCTCCAGCTTGATCTTTTCCGACGCCTGAGCGCCGCCGCCGGCCAGCGAAGCGGCAACAAGCGCGGTGCTGGCGATGAGAACCTTCTTCATACTGACCCCTCGCGCCTACGAATGACTAAAAAGCGGCGATATTGGTTTCGCCTGATTTTAGTGCCCACTGCGAAGTGGGTGCCGCCACCTCGCACAAGAACGAGCAGCCACGCGCAGGCGCAAGGCTGCATGCATTCAGCTGGTCGGTGTCCGCAGCAAGTCTGGTGGGGCGAGTTTGCCATCAGCTCGGGCGAGCCGACATTGTGCAGATGGCTAGCCCCGTGGCGGCTGGATACAAGACATCCGGCCAGTCATCGGTGGCATGAGGAAAGCTGCTCAGCGCAATCGGCGAAACGGGCCTGTCTTGGCCCAGGCGCGCGGCGGGCGCCTTACGTCCACACAAAAAAAAGAAAGGGCGGCCGAAGCCGCCCTTTCCCCAACGCTTTCGCGTACCTTCGATTAGAAGGCCAGCGACAGGCCGGTCATGACAGTCCAGCCCTTGTTGTTGTTGGCGCCGACACCCGAGGAGTCGCCGTCCTTGTAGCGGGCGTAACCAGCCGAAGCCAGGGCATCGACGCCAGCGCCGAGGGTGTACTTGCCCGACAGCTGGTAGACGTCGATCTTGTCCGAGCCGGTGCTCAGGTCGTTGCCAACGGCACCTTCGGTCGACGAGTGGAAGTAGGCCAGCGACACGGCATAGGGGCCCGAGGCGTACTGGATGCCGGCGTCATAGCCGTAGCCGTTGTAGCCAGTGGTACCCAGGGCGGCGGAACCGGCACCCTCAGCCTGACGGTTGTCCTCGATCTTGCGATACGAACCACCGACGGTGAAGCCGGCGTAGGACAGGTTCAGGCCAGTCGAGTACTCGTTCTGGTCGCGGTGGTTGGTGGCCTTAACCGCGTGCTGCGGGTTGTAGGTGGCGAAGCCAACGTCGGCCTTGACGCCAACGCCACCGAAGGTGTTGGCATACAGCAGGCCAACGCCGTAAACCGGCATGGCGGCCGACTCAAAGCCACGGTTGTCCTCGGTGATGCCGTTCGGCTTGTACGAGGCACCGAAGGTGAAGCCGTAGAAGCTCGGCGACACGTAGGTGGCGCCTTCGGAGTCACCGTCGGTCAGGATGGCGGTGGTGTTGCCGGTGCCGCCGGTGTTGAAGCCGGACACGGTCGCGGCGTCGTTGGCGATCTGACCCAGCGAGTGCACGGTGCTCGGCTGAGCAATGGCATAGCTGCCCGACAGGATGCCACCCTCGTTCCAGTTGCCAGCGGCGTCCGGAGCGGTGTTGTGGATCAGGTAGGTGCCGTTGTTCTTGGAACCGACGATCAGCTTACCGAAGCCGCCCTCGATCCAGACATAGGACTCGTCGATGACGTCGGTCTTGGCAGCGCTGGCGGCGTTGGCGTTGGCAACGGTCAGGGCGTTGGCGGCGGTGCCAGCCTTCTGCGGGACGCGGGTGTCGGAGTGACCACCGGCTTCCAGCTGCACGTCGATACCGATCTTCAGGCCGTTGTCCAGGGTGGTCGAACCACCGAAGTAGACTTCGTTGTCGCCCTTGACGTCGACGGCGACCGGCTGAGCGCCAGAGCCATCACGGTAGGAGCTGTTCTGCCAGGCGCCGACAACCCACCACTTGGAGTAGCCGCCCAGGTTCAGCTTGATCTTCTCGGAGGCCGAGGCAGTGCCAGCGGTCATCAGACCGGCGGCCACCAGCGCGGTGCTGGCGATAAGAACCTTCTTCATGTTATCTCCTCTCTTTGGCACGGGGATGCGCGAGCACATCCGCTATCCAAATGAACGAACGGTGCGATCTCGCCACGTCGAAGGTGGCAAGTCAAGCAACGGGCGGGGTAGAATGTGTCGAAACCCCCGCACTGTGGCGAAAGTGCAACAGGCGGTGGGGCGAGGTTTCCGGCCGCGGCCGGAGTGAAGGCGAATTGGCGGCTTGCCGCCGACGGACGGGCGTAGCATTCTCACGCCGTCGCCGCTCCCGGCGCAAAAAGGGGGGCGAGGCGGGCTCTGTTGTAAGGTATGGAAGCGATGAAGATCACAATGGCGAAGGGTGTGGTGCTGTCGACCCTGGTCGTGGCCGTGGCGGCGCTGTCGGCGTGCGGCGATTCCAAGGCGGTGTTCCCCACCCGCGACAAGTATACGACCGCGCCCCGCATGAGCAACGAGCCGCGCGAAACCGTCTTCGGCCCCGAAGGCATGTTCGGCGACAAGAAGAAGGACAAGGATGCCACCGGCATCGGCGTCAACTCGTTCCTGTGGCGCGCGTCGCTGGACACCATCGCCTTCATGCCCATCGCCACCGCCGATCCGTTCGGCGGCACCATCATCACCGATTGGTACCAGTTGCCGGAATCGCCGACCGAGCGCTTCAAGGTCAACGTCTTCATCATGGACAAGGCGCTGCGCGCCGACGGCGTGAAGGTGTCGGTGTTCAAGCAGGCGCGCGACGGCTCGGGCCAGTGGGTCGACATCAAGGTGGACCCGCGCATGACCACCGATCTCGAGAACTCCATCCTGACCCGTGCCCGCCAGCTGCGCATCGTCAGCACCGACTGATCGGGGATACGTGCCGGCGGGGCCTTTGCCCGCCGGCCCTTACGCTCCCACCTGTCTCAAGCATCCTGATAAATAGAAGGCCGGCCGCCATGTCGCGCACCGACGAGCGTTACAACGTCAAGGAAACCGAAGCCAAGTGGCAGCGCCGCTGGGAAGACAAGGGCGCCTTCGCCGCCGTCGTCGATCCCAGCCGCCCCAAATACTATGTGCTGGAGATGTTTCCCTATCCGTCGGGCCGCATCCACATGGGCCACGTGCGCAACTACACCCTGGGCGACGTGGTGGCGCGCCACAAGCGCGCGGGCGGCTTCAACGTCCTGCATCCCATGGGGTGGGACGCCTTCGGCCTGCCCGCCGAGAATGCCGCCATCGAGCGCGGCATCCATCCGGCCAAGTGGACGCGCGAGAACATCGCCGCCATGCGCGAGCAGCTGAAGTCCATGGGCCTGTCCTACGACTGGGGCCGCGAGGTGGCTACCTGCGAGCCGGAATACTATCGCCACGAACAGAAGATGTTCCTGGACTTCCTCAAGGCCGGCCTGGTCTACCGCAAGGAATCCTGGGTCAACTGGGATCCGGTGGAGAACACCGTGCTGGCCAACGAGCAGGTGATCGACGGCCGCGGCTGGCGCTCGGGCGCGCTGGTGGAGAAGCGTCTGCTGTCCCAGTGGTTCCTGAAGATCACCGCCTTCGCCGACGACCTGCTGGAAAGCCTGGCGACGCTGGAGCGCTGGCCCGAGCGCGTGCGCATCATGCAGGAAAACTGGATCGGCCGTTCCGAGGGCGCCCGGCTGTTCTGGGACGTGGCCGGCCGTTCGGAAAAGTTGGAGATCTTCACCACCCGTCCCGACACCCTGTTCGGCGCCGCCTTCCTGGCCATCTCGCCCAACCACCCGCTGGCGGCCGAGCTGGCCCAGAACAATGCCGCCCTGGCCGAGTTCATCGCCGAATGCAATCGCATGGGCACCTCGGAAGCGGTGCTGGAGACCGCCGAGAAGAAGGGCGTGGACACCGGCCTGAAGGCCCGCCATCCCTTCGTGCCCGGCTGGGACCTGCCCATCTATGTCGCCAATTTCGTGCTGATGGAATACGGCTCGGGCGCCATCTTCGGCTGCCCCGCCCACGACCAGCGCGACCTGGACTTCGCCCGCAAGTACGACTTGGCCGTAAAGCCGGTGGTGCTGCCCGCCGATACCGACCCGGCCAGCTTCGCCGTCGGCGCCGAGGCCTATATCGGCGATGGCACCCTGTTCAATTCGGACTTCCTGAACGGGCTGGGTGTGGACGCCGCCAAGGCCGCCGCCATCGCCCGCATCGAGGCGGAGTCCTTAGGCGAGCGCACGGTGAACTGGCGCCTGCGCGACTGGGGCGTGTCGCGCCAGCGCTACTGGGGCTGTCCCATTCCCATCATCCATTGTGATACGTGCGGCGCCGTGCCGGTGCCCGAGGCCGACCTGCCGGTGCGCCTGCCCGAGGACGTTACCTTCGACAAGCCGGGCAACCCGCTCGACCACCATCCCACCTGGAAGAACGTGGCGTGCCCGTGCTGCGGCAAGCTGGCGCGGCGCGAAACCGACACCTTCGACACCTTCTTCGAATCGTCGTGGTACTTCGCCCGCTACGTCTCGCCCACCCGCGAGGACGTGGCTTTCGACCGCGACGAGGCGCGCTACTGGCTGGCGGTGGACCAGTATATCGGCGGCATCGAGCATGCCGTGCTGCACCTGCTCTACTCGCGCTTCTTCACCCGGGCGCTCAAGACCTGCGGCTATTTGGACGTCAAGGAGCCGTTTGCCGGCCTGCTGACCCAGGGCATGGTCTGTCATGAGACCTACAAGGACGAAAACGGCGCCTGGATTTATCCCGACGAGGTGGCCAAGGGCGAGGGTGGAGCGCTGGTGCACACCCAGACCGGCAAGCCGGTGACGCTGGGCCGCTCGGAGAAGATGTCCAAGTCCAAGCGCAACACCGTGGACCCGGCCCATATCATCGCCACCTACGGCGCCGATACCGCGCGCCTGTTCATGCTGTCGGACAGCCCGCCCGAGCGCGACCTGGAATGGACCGAGGCCGGCATCGACGGCGCCTGGCGTTATGTGAACCGCCTGTGGCGTCTGGTGGTCTCCGCCGCCGAATCCCTGCCCGCCCCCGGTTCGGCCATGCCGGAACTGGGCGACGCGGCGCTGAAGATCCGCCGTCAGGTCCACAAGACCATAGCGGGGCTTTCCGAGGATCTGGAGCGCTTTGCCTTCAACAAGGCGGTGGCCCGTCTGCGTGAGCTCACCAATGCCCTGAGCGAAGTCAAAGTGGATAGCCCCGATCTGGCCTGGGCCCTGCGCGAGGGCCTGGAGGCGGCGGTCCTGCTGGCGGCGCCCATGATGCCCCACCTAGCCGAGGAATTGTGGGCCGAGCTGGGCCACCAAAATTGGGTGGTCGACACCCCCTGGCCCAAGGCCGATTCCGCCCTGCTGGTCGAAGACAGCGTCACTGTGGCGGTGCAGGTCAACGGCAAGCTGCGCGCCACCATCGAGCTGCCCAAGGACGCCGACGCCAAGCTGGCCGAAGAAACGGCTCTTGCGCAACCGCCCGTGGTCGCGGCAATGTCGGGGAAGCCGCCGCGCAAGGTGGTGGTGGTACCCAATCGGATCGTCAATGTGGTGGTCTAGAGCTCTTCTCTGCCTGATGGTGCTGGCGCTGGGTCCGGTGGGCTGCGGCTTCGAGCCGGTCTACGCCCGCAAGGACCAGCAGGACTCGCTCGTCGCCGCCGAGCTGGCGGCCGTGCGGGTGGGTCCCATCGAGGATCGCCTCGGCCAGATGGTGCGGAACCGGCTGGTGCAGACTTTGACACCCCGGGGCGAGGCGGCCAACACGCGCTATGCCCTCGAGATCAAACTGACCGAGTCGCTGGGCGGCCTTGCCACCAGCAAGGACGGCAACGCCCAGGTCGGCCGCCTGGTGGTCTCGGCCACCTATGTGCTACACGATGTCGAGACGAGCACCGTCCTGTATAGCGGTACCACGCGCGCGATGAGTGGCTACCGTTTTCTGGGTCCCCGCTACGCCAGCGTTTCGTCCGAGCGCGAGGCCCAGTCGGCGGCGGCGACTGAAATCGCCGAGGAAATCCAGGCTTCGCTGGTGGCAGTGTTCACTAACCGCGACATCTTCGCCGAACGTATGCGGTCCGTGAAAGTCCGCTCCTTACAAGAGATGATGGAGCAGAATCGCCAAACCGAGATGGAGCGGCAGAGCTTCGGTGCGCCGCGGATCTCGCCGTGAAGCTGACCGGGGCCAAGGCGGACGCGTTCCTCAAGGCGCCCGATCCCAAGCTGGCT
>DATJKV010000042.1:0-3936 GCA_035491155.1 Magnetospirillum sp.
CCCAGCCATGGAGGGCTCTAGGCATGTCTATTTCCCTCGCTTACGAGGAAGAGACCCCGATCAACCCTCTCGACATTGTCGAGCAATTCGTTACCGCCAATGACTGGGCCTTTGATCGCCGTTCCGACGAGGAGCTGGCGGTGGAGGTACCGGGCCGCTGGTGCAATTACTCGCTCTACTTCGCCTGGCGCGAGGACATGGGCGGCATGCACTTCACGTGCGCCTTCGACATGAAGGTGCCGGAATCCAAGCGCGGCCCCATCTACGAACTGCTGGCCATCGTCAACGAGAAGATGTGGCTCGGCCATTTCGGCCTGTGGGAGGACGAAGGCGTGCCGATGTTCCGCCACACCTCCCTGCTGCGCGGCTCGGCGGGCTTTGCGCCTGAGCAACTCGAAGATTTGATGGACATCGCCGTCACCGAATGCGAGCGCTTCTACCCGGCGTTCCAATTCGTCATCTGGGGCGGCAAATCGGCCAAGGAGGCGGTCGCCGCCTCGCTGCTGGAGACGGTGGGCGAGGCGTAACGCCGTCGCAGAGCTGTTATGAAAGGGCACGTGGGGGATTCCCCTTCGTGCCCTTTCGTGCTTATTCGTCTCCGTCATTCATTCAATGCAGGGGTATCACCATGACCCGAGTGCTGCTGGTCGGCTGTGGCAAGATGGGCTCCGCCATGCTGGCGGGTTGGCTGGAGCGGGGCATCGACCCCGCCGGCATCGTGGTGGTCGAGCCGGGCACCGCCGCCCGCGACGCCTTCGGCCCCAAGGGCGTGACCGTGGTGGACAACGCCGCCGCCATCGACCGTACCTTCACCCCCGACGTGGTGGTGCTGGCGGTCAAGCCGCAGGTGATGGCCGACGTGGTGCCCGCCTATGGCCGCTACAAGGACGGCGTGTTCCTGTCCATCGCCGCCGGCAAGAAGCTTGCCTTCTTCCAGCAGATGCTGGGCGACGTGGCCATCGTGCGCGCCATGCCCAACACCCCCGCCGCCGTGCAGGCCGGCATCACCGTGTGTGCGCCCAACGCCAAGGTGGACGCGGCGCGGCGTACCGTCTGCCAGGTGCTGCTGGAAGCCGTGGGCGATGTGGCCTGGGTCGAGGACGAGGGCCTGATGGATGCGGTTACCGCCGTGTCCGGCTCGGGCCCCGCCTACGTCTTCCTGTTGGCCGAGGTGATGGCCCAGGCCGGTGCCGCCGCTGGCCTGCCGCCCGAATTGGCGACCAAACTGGCGCGCGCCACCGTATGGGGCTCGGGCCAGCTGCTGAAGGCCTCGCCGGAAAGCTCGGAACAGCTGCGCATCAACGTCACCAGCCCCGGCGGCACCACCGCCGCCGCCCTGGCGGTGCTGATGGCCGAAGGCCAGGGCTTCGCCGAGCTGATGACCGAGGCGGTAGCCGCCGCCACCCGGCGCGGCAAGGAGCTGGCGGGCTGAGCACCTCAGCCCGGCTGGCCACCGATGCGGCGGCAGGTGTCGGCGGAAAGCATGGTTGAACCGCCATCAGGGGTTCGACAGGACTGCGCACCGCCAGAACCAAGCGCCTGGCCGCCGATCCGCATACACTTGCTGGGCTCCATCAGCACCAGAGCTCCTGTGGCGGTGCGGCAATTTCCGCCCGCCTCGCCAGGGGCAGCCTCAACCGTCAAAGAGGGCGCGATGTTATGCGCCCCCACCCAGGCCAGGGCGCACGTGCCCGGGTTGGCGTGTACGACGGCTTCCCGACTGACCAGCACCGAGCGACCGGCCGGATCCACCAAGTCGAATTCCCGCGAAAGGTCCTTTGGCGGCGCGGATGCGGCTATATGCACCGTGTGGGGGAGATTGGCCCAGGTCCGAGTGTCAACCTCGGTCTGCATGCCCTGCGCGGCAGCGTAGGCCAGCAGCCCGACCAGGGCTACCGCCGCGCCGAAGGCCGCCGCATTGTTGTTCTGCCGGTTGTTGTCCGATGAGTGGCGGGAATAGGCCATGGTGGCAACGCCGGCGACCATGGCCGCTTGACCAAGTGCCTCGACACCGTCCTTGGCCTCCAGCTTCTCGGCAATGACAGTATCGGCGGCACGGCCGCCCCGGGTCACCGCCTGAAAGAATGTGTCTTCGGCAACCGCCAGAGGCACAGTTTGGCCTCCCAGCCTGGCGGCTACCGCCTGGTTTCCCAGCAGCCCCTCGCGAACACCCAACTTTTGTCCGCCCCGGCCGGCAGCGAACTTCACCGGCCCCTGCCCCGTCTCCGCGACCACCAGCAGGGTCTGGTCGGGCATCGGCTCCACCAGCTTGAAATTGATGGCCTGCGCCTCGGCGAACAACTCCTTGGCGCGGGCGACATTGCCGCGGCAGCGATTGGCCCAAGCTTGCAACCATACCAGGGAGCCCACGTCAGCACGGTAGCGGGCTTCCTCGGCGAAGGTGTCCTGCAGCACCCCTCCCTGGAATGCCGCCTGCGCATTGTCCCAGTCGCCCCGCGCCAGATAAAGCAAGCCACGATAATAGTAGGCCATGACCCGCTCATAGGGTTCGCCCTTGAAGTCTTTCACCGCTTCGGCATGCCAGACCGAGCGTGCCTTGGCCGCCTCCTCGTTATCCGCATAGACCGTCTCGATGCCGGCCAGCGAGCGGTCGAAGGCTCGCTCGGCCAGGTCGAGATGGCCCGTGGCCATGGCAGCGAGACCGCCGTGCATGTAATCCAGCACCGCATTGCGGGCTTCGCCCGTACATATCCGTTCCCAATGTGGGGCAAGGTCGGAAGGAACGTCTGCCATGCAGGTGGGCGAGGGAGCCGGCATCGACGCCGGCGTTACGTCCTCAGCCCAAGCGGGGCGCCCCCCGGCGAGATGCGCCACGGCCAATGCCGCCGAAAACAAGAACAGTCCCAGGCATATTTTCCAGCAAAAGCCGATATATGCAAACGAATGATTGTCATGCATGCGCACACTCCCCCATAAGGGGATGTTTAATGGCCTTTTGAATCGAGGAGAAGGGGGATATGGGGAAGATATTCGCGGCCATCGTAATGGCCATATCACTTAGCGCCTGCGCCCTTACCGTGGACGAAGTGGACTTGGCCTACAAGCCGCAGACGCAAGCGGTTGCCATCGGTGGCGCCGACAACGTGAAGGTGAGGGTCACCGCCACCGACGCCCGTGCGTCGAACCGCGACCGCATCAGCGTCAAGAAGAACGGGTACGGCATGGAGATGGCGTCCATCGTTGCCAAACAGGACGTGCCCAAGCTGGTTGCCGACGCCATCGAGCAGGATCTGAAGGCTCGCGGCTTCCGCATCGACAGCGGCGCGGTGTTCGTGCTGGTGGATGTCAACAAATTCTACAACGACTTCAAAACGGGCTTCTTCGCCGGCCAGGCGGTCGGCGAGGTGATGCTGAATGTCCAGGTGCTGAATGCCGGCGGCCGGATGTTCTATTCGAAGAGCTATCCCGGCGAGTACACCGTCAACGACGTCATGATGTTCAGCGGCACCAATGCCAAGGAAGCCGTGGAGGGCGCCCTCGGCAATGCGCTCGCCAAGGTGATGACCGACCAGTATTTCCTACAGGCGATCATCGAGGCTGCGCGCCCGCAAAGTGCCGGCGCTCCTATCTCCTGACACTCTTGCCTCTCCCGCCCCGCGGGAGAGGCCTCATTTAAGGAATTCCGCCAGCGCGCGGAAGTCGGCCTTGCGCGGCGAGCTGGGGCGCCAGGCCAGGCCGATGCCGCGCGTGCCGCCATCGACAATGGGGCGGGTGACCAGGTCGGTGCCCGCCAGGACGCCGGCATCGGCGGCCATCTTGGGCAGCAGCGTCACCCCCAGCCCGTTGGCCACCATCTGCACCAGGGTCGCCAGGCTGGTGCCCAGCACGCCCTCGCCGCGGGCCGGCCCCGGCAGGTGGCAGGCGGCCAGGGCATGGTCGCGCAGGCAATGCCCCTCCTCCAGCAGCAGCAGGTCG
>DATJKV010000043.1:0-6455 GCA_035491155.1 Magnetospirillum sp.
GCAGCGGGTGGTCTGGATCGGCTCGTCCACCGCCAGGATGATGTCCGAGATGCGCATCTGCGTCGCCGGGCGCGACAGCAGATAGCCGCCGCCGGGGCCGCGCACGCTCTTGACCAGGCCGCCCTTCCTCAGCTTGCCGAACAGCTGCTCAAGGTAGGACAGCGAGATTTCCTGGCGCTCGGCGATATCGGCCAGCGCCACCGGGCTGCCCTGGGAATGGCTGGTCAGATCCACCATCGCCATCACGGCATAACGGCCTTTGGTGCTCAGTTTCACGTCTGCTCTCCCAGTTCGTCGGAGCCACAGGCCCCGCTTTGCTTTGGTTACTGCTTGCCTGCCACAACCGTTTCCGGCTCGTCGCTGTCGTCGCCGGCCGGCACCGGCTGCTGCGCTTTAAGGTCGCGCTCGCCCTCCAACTCGGCCACCCGCTCCAGCAGGGCGCCCACCTGGCCGCGCAAGCTGTCGATGGCGCGCGCCACCGGGTCGGGCATGTTCTCGTCGGCCAGGCCGTAGGCGCAGAACTCGGCTTCGCCCGGCTTGGGCTTGCGCATCGCGATGCGGGCCGGAATGCCCACCATGGTCACGCCCGGCGGCACATCGGTCAGCACCACCGCGTTGGCGCCGATGCGGGCACCCTTGGCCACAGTGATCGGCCCCAGCACTTGGGCGCCGGAGCCGACGATCACCCCGTCCTCAAGGGTCGGGTGGCGCTTGCCCTTGTGCAGCGAGGTGCCGCCCAGGGTGACGCCATGATAAAGGGTCACGTCATCGCCGATGATGGCGGTCTCGCCGATCACTACGCCGGTGCCGTGGTCGATGAAGAACCGCCGGCCGATGGTGGCGCCGGGATGGATCTCGATGCCGGTGAAGATCTTCGCCACATGCGAGATGAAGCGGCCCAGCACCCGAAATCCCCCCAGCCAGCACCGGTGCGCCAGCCGATAGAACATCAGCGCGTGCAACCCCGGATAGCACAACACGACCTCCAAGGCCGAGTGGGCCGCGGGGTCGCGCTGGCGGATCGAGACAATATCTTCTTGAAGACTCTTGAAAACCATGGTCGGCAATATGCTAATCTATCCATTCGATTGACCACCCCTGGTGAGGGGGGATTTCCCACCAGCGGTGGCCGCGTCGAAGGTGAATATAGGATGCCCGACAAAGCTGGTCAAGTTTGACCAGCAGCAATCAACATATGCCGATCATTATTCCCCGACTCCGTGACTCGGGTTATCGGACGCGAGGTCGGGCAAGAACGAACGCATAAGGTAGGGGACTCTGATGCCCGAGGTGATTTTCAACGGACCGGACGGCCGACTCGAAGGCCGCTATCACCATTCCAAGCTGCCCAACGCCCCCGTCGCCCTGTTGCTGCACCCGCACCCGCAGCACGGCGGCACCATGAACAACAAGGTGGTCTACACGCTCTATCACGCCTTCGTGCGCAAGGGCTTCTCCACCCTGCGGTTCAATTTCCGCGGCGTCGGTCGTAGCCAGGGCAGGTTCGACAACGGCCAGGGCGAACTGTCGGATGCGGCCTCGGCGCTCGACTGGATGCAGAGCTACAATCCCAACGCCAGCGCCTGCTGGGTCGGCGGCTTCTCGTTCGGTGCCTGGATCGGCATGCAGTTGCTGATGCGCCGCCCCGAGATCGACGGCTTCGTCTCGGTGGCCCCGCCGGCCAACCATTACGACTTCACCTTCCTGGCTCCCTGCCCGTCCTCGGGCCTCATCGTGCACGGCACCGACGACGACATGGTGCCCGAGCCGTCGGTGGCCAAGCTGGCCACCAAGCTGGGCGCCCAGAAGAACATCCGGGTGAAGTACCGCCAGGTGGAAGGTGCCAACCACTTCTTCGGCAACCACCTGGACCCGTTGAACGAGGTGGTGGACCAGTATCTGACCGAATCCCTGTCCGAGGCGCCGGCGCAGCCGGCCGCCCTGCCCGAACTGGCGGCGGCGCTGGTGTAAGCCGTCCGAGATCAGTCGGAAATGCAAATGGCCGGGCAATCGCCCGGCCATTTGTCGTTTGAGAGGATATCCGTTAGCGCGAACAATCGGCCTCGGCCAGGCGCGGCCAGCTGGCCGGCGGCTTGCTGTAATTGGCCTGAGTGACCTCGATGACGCGCATGCGGAAGATGCGGCCCTGGTGCGGCTTGACCACACCGCACATGCCGGCGGCGAACTGGCTCCAGGCGATCTTCTCGGGCTTGACGAAGAGATACATGTTGCCGCTGTTGTCCACCTGGGCGTCGATGACGCGCGGCTGCGCCTTGGCCGCCTGAATGGCGGTGGCCTGATCGGCGGCGGCCGAACCGCACGCCAGCAATGCGGCGGCCAGGACGGCCAAGCGGAAACGACGCATGCTCAACACTCCAACAAGTACAGTCCGCGAATACGGTAGCGGCGGCGCGCCGCCACTGTCGATAGGGTTTAAACCTTACGGACAGGGGTGGAAGGCGCCGCCGCTGAGCGCACTCGGCCCGCCCGTGGTCTCGGGATAGGTGAGCGGCAGGCCGCGCAGGCTGCGCACCGCCAGATAGGCGAAGGCCTGCGCCTCCAGCGCGTCACCGTCCCAACCGACCGCCTCCACCGGCTCCACCGGAGCGTTGAATTCGGCCCGCAGCGCCGCCATCACCGCCGGATTGTGGCGGCCACCGCCGCATACCAGCCAGCGCGCCGCCGGCTTGGGGAAATGGGCGCGCGCCAGCCCGGCCGCCCGCGCCGTGAAGGCACTTAGGGTGGCGGCCCCGTCGGCGGCGTCCATGCCCTGCACCAGACCGCTGGCGAAGGTGCGGAAGTCGTCGCGATCCAGGCTCTTGGGCGGAATCCGCACGAAGAATGGGTGCTGGGCAAACCGCGCGACCCGCGCGCCATCAACCTTGCCCGAGCGGGCCAGCCGGCCGTCCTCGTCCACCGGTGTGCCGGTATGGGCCAGTGCCCAATCGTCGATCAGCGCATTGCCGGGCCCGGTGTCGAAGGCCAGCAGGCCGTCATCCTCGCCGATCCAGGTGACGTTGCCGACGCCGCCCAGGTTGAGCACGGCGACCGGGCGCTCGATACCAGCGGCCAGCGCCCGGTGGAACACCGGCACCAGCGGCGCCCCCTGCCCGCCTGCCAGCACGTCCGCGGTGCGGAAATCGTTGACCACCGGAATGCCGGTGAGTCGGGCCAGCAGGGCGCCGTCGCCGATCTGCCAGGTGCGGCGCTGCTCGGGGCGGTGCAGGATGGTGTGGCCATGGAAGCCGATGACGTCCACTTCCGCGCCCGACACCCCGGCCTCGGCCAGCAGGCGGGCCACCGCCTCGGCGTGGATACGGGTGATCTCGGCCTCCACCTCGGCCACTGGCCCGGCCCCGCCCAGCACCGAGCGCAGCCGCTCGCGCGTATCCGGCTGGTACGGCACGGTGAGCGCCGGCCTCAGCCGTTCGACGGCGATGCCGTCGGTGACGACCAGGGCGGCATCGACGCCGTCCAGCGAAGTCCCGCTCATCAGCCCGAGGGCAAGCATGGTCATGGTGGGGCCGGGTCCCGTCTCATTGTGAGGAAGGCGGGATTGTGCTAAACGAGCCACCTTTCCGCAAGCAACCGAATGACCAGTATCATGACCACCGCCCGATCCGAATTCCTCCGCGTCGTCACCGAGCGCGGCTTCCTGCACCAGTGCACCGACTGGGAAGCCCTCGACAAGCGTCTGAGCGAAGGCCCGGCGTCGGCTTATATCGGCTTCGACTGCACCGCCGAATCGCTGCACGTGGGCGGCCTGATGCAGATCATGCTGCTGCGCTGGTGGCAGAAGACCGGCAACAAGCCCATCGTGCTGATGGGCGGCGGCACCACCCGAATCGGCGACCCCACCGGCAAGGACGAGGCGCGCAAGATGCTGACCGACGAGGTCATCGCGCGCAACATGGCCGGCATCAAGACGGTGTTCTCCAAGTACCTGAGCTTCGGCGACGGCACCACCGACGCGCTGATGGTCAACAATGCCGACTGGCTGGACCAGCTGAACTACATCAGCTTCCTGCGCGACTACGGCAAGCACTTCACCATCAACCGCATGCTGACCTTCGATTCGGTCAAGCTGCGGCTGGAGCGCGAGCAGCCGCTCACCTTCCTCGAATTCAACTACATGATCCTGCAAGGCTACGATTTCGCCGAGCTGTGGGCGCGCCACAAGTGCCTGCTGCAGATGGGCGGCTCGGACCAGTGGGGCAATATCGTCAACGGCGTCGAGCTGGGCCGCCGCGTCCACCAGGCCGCGCTGTTCGGCCTGACCAGCCCGCTGCTGACCACCAGCTCGGGCGCCAAGATGGGCAAGACCGTGTCGGGCGCCGTGTGGCTGAACGCCGAGATGCTTAGCCCGTGGGAATTCTGGCAGTACTGGCGCAACACCGAGGACGCCGACGTGGGCCGCTTCCTCAAGCTCTATACCGAGCTGCCGCTGGACGAGATCGCCCGCCTGGAGGCCCTGCAAGGCGCCGAAATCAACGAGGCCAAGAAGGTCCTGGCCAACGAGATCACCCGCCTGTGCCACGGCGACGCCGCCGCGGCCGAGGCCGCCGAGACCGCCCGCAAGACCTTCGAGGAAGGTGCTTTGTCGGACAACCTGCCCACCGTGGCGATGCCCGCCGCCGAACTGGCCGCCGGCATCCCCGCCTTCGCCCTGTTCGTCAAGGTCGGCCTCGCCGCCTCCAATGGCGAAGCCCGCCGCCTGATCCAGGGCGGCGGCGGCAAGGTCAACGACGTGACCGTCAAGGATCCTGCCGAGACCATCGACGACAGCGCCCTCAAGGACGGGGTGATCAAGCTCACCGCCGGCAAAAAACGCCACGTTTTGGTGAGGCCGGAGTAACCGGAGTAAAAAGCGAAGCCCCGCGAAATGCGGGGCTTTTTCTTTTGGAGCGCCCGCTCAATGCAGCAGCCGTTCCAGCGTCGTGCGAAGGGCATCGGCGGTGACCGGCTTGTGCATCAAGGTGAACCCGCTGCCATGCACCTCGGCGATGCGTTCGGGGGCGGTGTCGCCGGTCACGACCAAGATGGGGATTGTCCAGCCGGCTTTGCTGCGGATCACCTTGGCGGTGTCGGTTCCGCTCAAACCGGGACCGAGCCGGTGATCGGCGATGACGGCATCCAGCTGCCAGTTGGCGCGGGCGCAGGCATCCAGGGCAGCCTCGCCAGAGTTAACAGCGACCACCACATACCCCCACCCCCGCAAAAGTAATTCCAGGCCCGTTCGCACCGTTACATCATCCTCGATCACCAGGACCCGTGCAGAGCCCCCCTCAGCGGGCATATCCTCGGAGTGGGACGGTTGGATCGGGGCCTCGGCTATCAAGGGAAGCAGAACACAGAACCGGCTGCCTCGGCCTTCGTTCGAGAAGACCTTTATCTCGGCTCCCAGCAGGCCGACGATGCGGTGGACGATGGCAAGGCCGAGACCAAGCCCTTTGTTGCGGTCGCGGGCTGGATTGCCGACCTGGAAGAATTCCTCGAAGATATCGGGCACCTTGTCGGCAGGCATGCCAATCCCGCTATCCACCACCTCGACATGGACCAGACCGCTCCTGATCCTGGCGCCCAACACAATGCCGCCCACGTCGGTGTAGCGGATTGCGTTCTCGATGAGATTGCGCAAGACCCGTTCGATGAGATTTGGATCCGTACGGACCACCGCGTGCCTGCCGACACACCGCAGCCGCAGCCCCTTGCCCGCAGCCAACATCGCGTATTCTTTAGCCAGCCGCGAGAGGATGGCGCCGATATCGACCGCCGACATTTGCGGCATCACCACGCCCGCGTCCAGACGGGAAACGTCGAGAATGCTGGACAGCAGCCCGTTCAGACCGTCCAGGGCGTTCTCCATCAGCCCCACCGCCTTGGCAACCGGCTGCGCCGTTGCATGCGGCTTGAGCGCCGCGAGCAGCAGGGTGAGCGACTGGACGGGCTGACGCAGGTCGTGGCTGGCCGCCGCAAGGAACTTGGAACGGGCCAGCATGGAACGTTCGGCTTCCGCCTTGGCGGACCGCAATTCTTCCTCGGCGAATCGTCGTGCGCTGATGTCGGCGACCGTGCCGACGAAGTTGACGGCCCGGCGGAGCTGGCCCTCGCCCTCGAACGCCGCTAGCCCATGGGCCTCAATCCAGCGAATTTGCCCTTCCGGCCGACAGATGCGGTATTCGGCCGAGAAGGGCCGCGGGGCTATGGGGTCAAGGGCCGCCTCTATCTTGGCACGCAGGAACGGCACGTCCTCCGGGTGATGGACGTCATTGAGGAGGGCATCGACGGAACCGATGTAGGTGGTCAGGCCGAAAATTGTCCTGAAGCTTTCGTCCCACTGCACCGTCCCGCTGACCGGGTCGCACTGCCACCAGCCAAGTTTTGCGGCATCCAGGGCAAGTTGGCGCTGTTCGGCGACCTTACGCAATCGCATCTCGGAGTCCCGCACGGCTTGC
>DATJKV010000044.1:0-2729 GCA_035491155.1 Magnetospirillum sp.
GTGGCAAAGCCGGACAGGATGACGGCGGGCACTAGGAACAGGAAGGCGCCCATGATGGCCTGCTGCTGGGTGGCCGACAGGGCCGAGATGAACAGGCCGACGCCGATGATGCACAGCAGGAACACCGCCAGCGACAGGTAGAGCAGCGCCACCGAGCCGGTCAGCGGCACCCGGAACCACAGTTGCGAGGCGGCGACGATGATGCTGCCTTCGCCCAGGCCGATCAGCAGGGCCGGCAGCGTCTTGCCCAGCACGATCTCCCACGGGCGTAAGGGGGTGACCAGCAATTGCTCAAAGGTGCCCAATTCCCGCTCTCGTGCCACCGACAGGCCGGTAACCACCAGGGCCACCACCTGGGTCAGCAGCCCCACCAAAGCGGGCACCACCACCCACAGGCTTTCCAGGTTGGGATTGAACCACACCCGGGTCACCAGCACCGGCAGCGGCGCACGCGCCAGGCTGGCATTATGATCGAGGATGATGGAGGTGAGGTAGCCGGCGGCGATCTGCGCCGTGTTGGAGCGGCGGCCGTCCAGAATCACCTGCACACTGGCGCCGCTACCGGCCTCGACCCGGCGCGAGAAGTCGGCCGGGATGCGAAGCGCGGCCATGGCTGACCGCGAGTCGATGGCGTCGACCAGGGCCTGCTCGCTGTCGACCACCTGGAGCTTGGCGAAGGTGGGCGAGCCCTGGATGCGCGCCACCAGTTCCCGCGCCGCCAGCCCTTGATCCTGGCTGAACAGGGCCACAGTCACGTCGGTGACATCATAGGTGGCGGCATAGGAGAACACGGCCAGTTGGATCAGCGGCGGCACGATCAGGACGAAGCGGCTTTTCCTGTCGCGCCATACCGCCAGGATTTCCTTGATCACCAATGCGCGGATGCGTCCCCACATGGCGGCTACTCCAGACTCTTGCGGGTACGCCGCAGGGTAAGGCCGGCCAGGATGGCGGCGATCAGCGCCAGGGCGGCACCATTAGGCAGCAACACGCTCCAGACGTCGCCGGCCATGAAGATGGTCTGCAGGCAGGTGACGAAGTAGCGTGCGGCAACCACGTGCGACAACGCCTCGATCCAGCCGGGCATGCTGGACGGTTCGAATACGAAACCCGACAGCATGAAGGCCGGCAAGAAGGCCGAGACGATGGCGACCTGCCCGGCAACGAACTGGTTCTTGGCGATGGTCGAGATCAGCAGGCCCATGTTCAGCGCTCCGGCCAGGAACAAGGCCGATATCAGCGCCAGGACCCATAGCGAGCCCCTGAGCGGCACATGGAACAGCCACGACGCAATCATCACCGACAGCGCCATGCCGCCCATTCCCAACAGGAAATAGGGCACCAACTTGCCGGCCAGCAGCTCGAACCGGCCCACGGGGGTGGCGATCATGGCCTCCATGGTGCCGCGCTCCCATTCCCGCGCCACCACCAGGGCGGTAAGGATGGTGCCCACTAGGGTCATGTTGATGGCGATCAGGCCGGGGACCAGGAAGTTGCGGGATTCCAGCGCGGGATTGAACCACACCCGCATTTCGGCATTCACCGGCACCACCAGATGCTGGCCGGCGTCCAGCGCCTCTTGCTCAAGCCACTTGCCCCACACGCCCTCGGCATAGAACCTCACCAGCCGGGCGGTATTGGCGTCGGTTCCGTCCAGCAGCACCTGGATCGGCGCCTCGGCACCCTTGCCCACCTGGGCGTCGAAATCGTCGGCCACCAGCACGGCGCCGCGCCAGCGTCCCGACACCAGCCCATCCTCGGCCGACTGGCGGTCGCGCAGTTGGGTGACGTCGAAATAGGGCGAGTTGGCGAAGGCAGCGGTCAGGCTGGAGGTGCGCGAGCTGGGCTGCGGCACCACCACCGCCAGGGTGACGTGGCGGGCATCCAGCGACACGCCGTAACCGAACAGCAGCAGCAAAACCACCGGCAGCACCAGAGCGATGACGATGCTGGCGGGGTCGCGCACCACCTGGAGCATCTCCTTGCGGATGAGGGCGAGCAGGCGGCGGATCATGGCCCCTCCTCCGATTTGGCGACTTCCTCCTTATCGGCCGCCTCGATCAGGGCAACGAAGGCGTCCTCCAGCGTGCGGTCGCCGGCTTTGATCTCATCGGGCGTGCCCAGCGCGATCATGCGTCCCTTGTAGACGATGCCGATGCGGTCGCAGTACTCGGCCTCGTCAAGGAAATGGGTGGTCACCAGCACCGCCACGCCGTCGGCCGCCATGGCATTGATATGGCCCCAGAATTCGCGCCGCACCAAGGGATCGACGCCCGACGTGGGCTCGTCCAGGAACAGGATGTCGGGACCGTGCAGGATGGCGGCGGCCAGCGCCAGACGCTGCTTAAAGCCCAAGGGCAGATGGCCGGCATCGGTGCCCGCCATGGCGTCCAGCCCGAACACCTGCATCAGGCGATCGCACACCTCGCGCGCCCGCCGGCCCAGTCCGTAGACCCCGGCGAAAAAGTCCAGGTTCTGACGCACCGAGAGGTCGGGGTAGAGCGAGAATTTCTGCGACATGTAGCCCAGCCGCTGCTTGGCCTCGGGCGCCGCCAACCCCAAGTCGATGCCGGCCACCCGGGCGATGCCCGACGTGGGCGGCATCAGCCCGCACAGCATACGGAAGGTGGTGGACTTGCCGGCGCCATTGGGCCCCAGCAATCCGAAGATCTCGCCCGGCGCCACGGTAAAGCCGATGCGGTCCACGGCGGTGAAATCGCCGAACCGGC
>DATJKV010000045.1:0-3200 GCA_035491155.1 Magnetospirillum sp.
TGGGTCGCAGTCCACAGCGCGCTCATGCCGCACCTCGCACAGCGTTGAAAGCCTCCTGGGCGTCGTCGAAGGGAAGCACCTGGGTGCCGATGATCTGGCCTGCCTCGTGGCCCTTGCCGGCCAGCACCACCACGTCGCCGCTCTTCGCCAGCCCCACCGCGTGGCGGATGGCCTGGGCACGGTCGCCGATCTCGACGGCGTGGGGGGCGGCGGCCAGGATGGCGCGCCGGATGAGTGCGGGGTCCTCGGAACGCGGATTGTCGTCGGTGACAATGGCGATGTCGGCCAGCGTCTCGGCGATGGCGCCCATCTGCGGCCGCTTGCCGGGATCGCGGTCGCCACCGCAGCCGTAGACCACGATCAGGCGGCCCGAAGCGTGCGGGCGCAGGGCCTTGAGCACCGTCTCCAACGCGTCGGGGGTGTGGGCGTAGTCCACGTAGACCGGAGCGCCGGTGGCGGCTTCGGCCACCTTCTGCAGGCGGCCGGGCACACCCTCCAGGGTTTCCAGCGCTTCCGCAGCGGCGGCCGGGTCGGCGCCGCAGGCGATCACCAGGCCCAGGGCGGCCAGGGCGTTCTCGGCCTGGAAGGTGCCGGCCAGCGGTAGATGCACGGTGGCAGCGCGGCCCAGGATTTCCAGTGCCAGCACCTGGCCGTGCGGTTCGGGCGTAGCGGAGACCAGGCGCAGGTCCTTGCCCTTTCGGCCAAAGGTCAGCGCCTTGGGGCGGGCGGCCAGCACCTTGGTGGCGAAGTCGCTGTCGGCATTCACTACGGCGGTGCCGTCGGCCGCCAGCAGCTCGGTGAACAGGCGCAGCTTGGCGGCGCCATAGGCCTGCATGTCCGCGTGATAGTCCAGATGGTCGCGGGTCAGGTTGGTGAAGGCGGCGGCCTGCAGACGCACGCCGTCCAGCCGATACTGGTCGAGGCCGTGGCTGGAGGCCTCCATGGCGGCGTGGGTGATGCCGGCGCCGGCCAGTTCGGCCAAAGCGGCATGCAGGTCCACCGGGTCCGGGGTGGTCAGGCTGGGGCGGGGCGGGAAGCCCTCGGCCTGGACGCCCAGGGTGCCCAGGCTGGCTGCCTTGTGGCCCAGCCGGCTCCACAGCTGACGAGCAAAGGTCACCGTCGAGGTCTTGCCGTTGGTGCCGGTGACGGCGGTCATGACCTTGGGCTGGGCGGTGAAGAACGCGGCAGCCGCCTTGGCGAAGGCCTGGCGGGCGTTGGCGGCGCGCACCAGCGGCACGGCACCCGTGTCAAAGTTGGTAGCTTCGGGCGCCAGCACGGCGGCGCAGCCCTTGGCCAGCGCGTCGGCGATGAAGGCGCGGCCGTCCGCCTTGGTGCCCGGCAGGGCGGCGAACAGCATGCCGGGCCCCACCTTCCGCGAATCCGCGGTAAGGCCCGTGATGTCTGGGTTGGCGGCCAAACGGAGGCCTGGCAGCAGTTCAGTCAACCGCGGCACTGTCTTTGCTCCCGGTTCCAGCGACTTTGCCGCCCAAGGCAGGCGCCGGAGGTATGGCCTTCGGCATCAGACCCATCAGCGGCGCGATCTGGGCGATGATCCGCCCAGCGACCGGCGCAGCATTCCAGCCTGCGGTAATGAATCCGTAGGTTTCCTTGGTTCCCTGGGGCTCGTCGATGCTGGCGAGCACCACGTAGCGGGGATCATCCACGGGGAAGGCGGCGACGAAGGAGGACAGTACCGCCTTCTTCTTATAGGAACCGTTTACGGCCTTCTCGGCGGTGCCGGTCTTGCCGCCCACTTCGTAGCCGGCCACGTCCGCCTTCTTGCCGGTGCCCTCGGTGACCACCATGCGCATGAGGCTCCGCACCTGGTCCGACGTCTTCTGCTTGATTACCCGATCGCCCGGCAGCGGCTGGTCCTCCGAGCGGGCCACCAGCGTGACGGGATGGAAGGTGCCTCCGTTCACCAGGGCGGCGACGCCCTGGACCAGTTGCAACGGCGTGATGGACAGGCCGTGGCCGAACGAGATGGTCACGGTATTGATCTCGCGCCACGGATTGGGCACCAGCGGGCCGCCGACTTCGGGCAGCTCGATGGTGGGGGTGTGCAGCATGCCCAGCTTGGCCATGAAGGCGCGCTGGGCCTCGGTGCCCACCTCCAGCGCCATGTGGGCCGAGCCGATATTGGACGAGTGGATCAGCACTTCGGCCACGCTGGCCCAGCGGTTCAGCGCGTGGTCATCGTGGATGGTGTGGCCGGCGAACACGATCGGCTTGGTGCAGTCGACCGGGGTGTTGACGTTGAACTTGCCGGACTCGAAGGCCAGAGCCGTGTTGAACAGCTTCATGGTCGAGCCCATTTCGTACGCGCCCTTGGTGGCGCGGTTGAACAGGGCCTCGGGCTGGCCGGCCGGCGGGTCGTTGGGGTCGAAGTCGGGCAGGGACACCATGGCCAGCATCTCGCCGGTATGGATGTCCAGCACCATGCCCAGGGCGCCCAGCGCCTTGAACTCGGCCATGGCCTTCAGCAGCTCGTTGCGCACCACGGTCTGGGCGCGCACGTCGATGGACAGGCGCACCGGCTGGTGGCTGCCGTGCAGCCCCGGGTCGAACCGCTTTTCGATGCCGGCGATGCCCTTGTTGTCGATATCGGTCATCCCGACGATATGGGCAGCGAGGTTGCCGTGTGGATAGACCCGCCTTTCGCCCTTCTCGAAGTAGAGGCCGGGAATGCCAAGGGCATTGACGTCGTATTGCTGGCGCGGCGTCAGGTTACGGCGCAGCCACACGAATTGCTTGCCGCTGGCCAGACGGACCTGGACCTCGGTCTTGTTGAGGTCGGGCAGCACCGACACCAGCTTGGTGGCCGCCTCGGCCGGATCGAGGATCTCGTAAGCCTTGGCATACAGCGAAACAGTGGGAAGGCTGGTCGCCAGGATGACGCCCGAGCGGTCGGTGATGTCGGCGCGCTCCATCTCCAGCCCTTCGGTGCGGGCGGTGGGCAGGGCGCGCGGCTTGGCGGTGGTGCCGTCCAGCACCGCCACGTCGATCATGCGCACGGTGATCAGGGCATAGGCCGCCAGGAACACCAAGGCGGTGGCGGCCAGGCGCGCACGTCCGGTCTCAAGCGCCCGCTTGCGCACCCCGTCCAGACGAACGGCCGCCGGCGTGTTGCCGAGGTCTTCGCCGGCGTGGTAGCCGGGGATGCGGGGCTTGGGCGCGAAAAAGCTCACCGAACCTCCCCA
>DATJKV010000046.1:0-4379 GCA_035491155.1 Magnetospirillum sp.
TCGAAGCGTTCACGGATGCGGAAGAAGAAGATGCCGAACAGGGTCATGGCTACCAGCACCGAGAACGCCACCGAGATCTCGACCACCAGCGGCATGCCCTTGGCTGAAACGGCGGCCAGGATCAGCCCGTTCTCCAGCGCCATGAAGCCCACCACCTGGGTGACCGCATTGCGCCGGGTGATCATCATCAGCATGCCCAGCAGCACCACGCTCATGGCCAGCGCCAGACTCTCGCGCGTCAGCGCGGCAGCCTTGGCCGTCACCGGCAGCACCAGCAGGATGGACAGCGCCACCAGCGCCACGCCGATGATCATGGTCCAGCCGATGGACAGCGCCGTCTCCACCGTGCGGTGGATGCCGAGCCGCTCGACCAGCCAGTGCAGGGCGAAGGGCACGATCATGGCCTTGAATACCAGGGCGATGCCGGCGGTGAAGTAAAGGTGCGGCGCGTGCTGCACATGGGCCTGCCACGCGGCGGCGGCGGCCAGCGCCAATGCCTGGAACGAGAAGGTGTTCAACACCGCGAACAGGCGGCGCTGATACAGCAGGCCGAAACCGGCCATCAGCACGGTGGCGCCGATCAGGTGGGCGAGGTCGTAGGACAAAGCCTGAAGCATCAGACAGCCTCCGACACGTAGAGGAAGATGGTGGCCAGCAGCCCCAGCAGCAGGGCGCCGCCCAGGAAGTCGGCGTAGCGGAACACGCGCATCTTGGCGATGGCGGTCTCGAACAAGGCCAGCCCCGAAGCCAGCACGAACAGCTTCAGCATGAAGCTGGCCATGCCGATGGCGATGGCAGGGAAATCGGCGCCCGGCTGGGCCATGCCCCAGGGGGCGAACAGGCAGGCGATCAAGGCCATGTAGAGGGTCAGCTTGACCATCGCCGCGGCCTCGATCATGGCCAGGTGGCGGCCGGAATATTCCAGCACCATGGCCTCATGCACCATGGTCAGTTCCAGATGGGTCGAGGGGTTGTCGATGGGGATGCGGCCGTTCTCGGCGATGGCGACCATGACCATGGCGGCGAGCGCCAAACCTAACGAGACCTCGATACCCACATTGCCGCCCAGCACGAAGGCGATGATCTGGGCCGGCTGGGTGGTGCCCGACACCAGCGACAGCGAGAAGGTGACCATCAGCATGGCCGGCTCGGCCAGCGAGGCGATCAGCATCTCGCGGCTGGCGCCGATGCCGCCGAATGCGGTGCCCACGTCCATGCCGGCCAGCGCCAGCCAGAAGCGGCCCACCGCCAGCAGCGCCACCAGGGCGATCAGGTCGGCGGCGGGGGCCAGGAAGATGTTGGTGGTGAAGGTGGGGATCAGACAAGCCGCCAGCCAGGCCGAGGCGAAAACCACGTAAGGTGCGGCATGGAAGATCCACGAGGCGGAATGGGCCACCACCGCCTCTTTCTGCACCAGCCGGTAGAGGTCGCGGTAGGGCTGCAGCACCGAGGGGCCGCGCCGGCCGTTCAGGCGCGCCTTGACGAAGCGGACATAGCCGGTGACCAGCGGCGCCGTCGCCAGCGCCAGCACGACCTGCACCAATTGCCAGAGGATTGCCGTCATTGCTGCTGCCTCACCGCCACCACCAGGAGCAGGAACACCAGCGTGCAGAACATCATCAGCAGATAGCGCCGCACCGTCAGGTACTGCATGCGGTTGACCCGCTCGGCCACCGCATCCACCACGCGGGCAAGGCGCTCGTACAGCCCGGTCCAGATGGGGTCGATCATGGTCGCCTTGTGCCGGGCCGGCGAGTCATCGCCCGGCTGCGGCATCACCACACTCTCACGGGCGCGGAAAATGGTGGCGCCGAACGAGCGGCGCAGCGGCTGGGCGAAGGACTGGCCGGTGTACTGGGTGGCCGGGTTGTCCTCGGGCGTGCCGCAGTCCCAGGAGTCGGCCGCACGGGTGGCGCGGGTGCCCAGGCGGTGCACCAGGGCAATGGCGATGCCGAACAGGGACAGGCCCACCATCACCAGCACGGTGCCGGAATACGAGCCACGGGTGTTGGACACCGGCGACAGGAACGGCCAACCCAGGTCGGACGACACCGCGAAGCCGGTGCCGATGAGCGGCTGCACCACCACCGACAGGGCGTCGGTGATGCGCACCGGGATGGCGCCCAGCACCACGCACAAGCCGGCCAGCGCCGCCATCGACCAGCGCATGCCGAAGGTGACATCGGTAGCCTCGGCCGCCTCGACCGAGCGCGGGCGGCCCAGGAAGCCGATGCCGAAGCAGCGCACGAAACAGGTGCCGGCCAAAGCGGCGGCCAGGGCAAACAGGGCGCCGACCACGGGCACACCGAACTTCATGGCCCAATGGGGCACGGCGGGGCCCTTGAACAGGGATTGCAGCACCAGCCATTCCGACACGAAGCCGTTAAGCGGCGGCAGCGCCGAGATGGCGGCAGCACCCATCAGGAAGGCGGCGCCGGTCCACGGCATGCGCTTCAGCAACCCGCCCAGCGCGGCCAGCGAGCGCTGCCCGGTGGCGGCGATGACGCTGCCGGCGCCCAGGAACAGCAGGCTCTTGAATACGGCGTGATTGATCATGTGGTAGAGGCCGGCCACCAGGGCCAGCGCGGCCAGGCTCTTCTCGCCGTCATCCTTGAAGGCGATGGCCAGCCCCAAGCCGATCACCACGATGCCCACATTCTCGACCGTGGAATAGGCCAGCAGGGTCTTCACGTCGTCCTGCATGACCGCGTACAGCACGCCCATCACCGCGCTGATTCCGCCCACCACCATCATGGCGGCGCCCCACTGCCAGCCCACGTGGCCATGCAGGTCGAACAGGATGCGGATCAACCCGTACAGCGCCACCTTGGTCATGACGCCGCTCATCAACGCCGAAACATGGCTGGGGGCGGCCGGGTGAGCCAGCGGCAACCAGGCATGCAGCGGCACCAAACCGGCCTTGGAGCCGGCGCCCATCAGCGCCAGCAGCACCACCAGGGCGCCGGCCAGCGGCCCCAGCGAATGCAGCCGCATGGAGGCGAAGGTGTAGTCGCCGCCACCACCGGCCAGCAGACCGAAGGCGGGCAGCAGGCAGAAGGTGCCGAACACCGCCATGGTTAGGTAGACCATGGCCGCCTTGCGGTTAACGGAGGAACGGTGGTCGGCCAGCACCATCAGCCAAGAGGCCAGCGACATGAACTCCCACGCCACCAGGAAGACGAAGGCGTCGTCGGCCACCAGCACGGCGTTCATGCCGAACAGGAACATCGGATAGAACGGCGTCACCCGCCGGCGCTCGGGCAAGTGATGGGAATAGCCCACCGCGAAGGCCGAGGCGGCAGCGGCCGGCACATTGACGATCAGCAGGAACAGGGCGGACAGGTTGTCGACGCGGAAATGAGCGGACAGCCACGGCAGGCCGAAGGGCAGCACCAGGGCCGGCGGCCCCCAATGATTGCCCAGGTGCTCAAGCCCGGCCGAGATCAGCGCCACCGAGCACAAGAACGCCCCGGCATAGACGACGCCGTGGGTCGCGTCCTTGCGACCGGCGAAGATGGCGAACAGGGAAAGCAGAGGCAGCGCCAACAGCGCGGCGGCGATCAGCATGGGCGCCCAGCCCCCCGGCTGCGCCCGCCGCATGTCCTAGAACGCACGAGACTCCTCCGCCCCCAAGGATGATGCCGGTCCCTTGCGACACTGGCTTATCGGGACGGCCGAAGCATAGCACGCGCCCCCCATACGGCAACAACCCCATGCCTCCGTAGCGGTAGCGCTTTGGAGGTAGAGTTAAACTGCGTACTGCTTTTCGGTATTCCGGATCAACTCGATGCCCTGGATCATCTCGGACGCCATGAAGTCGGCGCGCTTGACCGGGCCGCCCGACACCGGGCGCGGGAAGGTGCGGGCGAACGAGTTCATCTTCACCGTCAGGCCACACAGCGCGGCGCCGATGGTGACGTGGTAGCGCTCGATCAGCGCCTTGACCTGCCGGAATTCTTCCTGGTTCAGGTTGTTCCACATCTCGCGGGTGCGCTTCTCGAACACTTCCAACCGGCCGGTGATGGAGGCCGAGATGTTGTTGATGGTGTCCTCGATCATGTCGCAATTCTTCATCAGCCCAATGTCCTGCTTGAGCTGGAAATGCGCCCGGATGGGCTTCAGGCTTTCCACGCAGGAGGTGAAATAGGGCTCCAGGCGATCGAGGCAGTGGCGGAAATAGGACAGCGACAGGAAGGTGTCGCCGTAATCCTCAAGGAAGCGCGGCACGTCCCAGATCTCGATATTCAGGCTCTGCGCCATCTGCTCCAGCCGCTGGCGCGCCTTCTTGACGTCGGGGTCGCGGAACAGCTTCAGCAGGTCGTCGTAGCTTTGCACGTTCACCGCCTCGTCCGCATAGATCAGCTTCATCAGCGGACGAG
>DATJKV010000047.1:0-8158 GCA_035491155.1 Magnetospirillum sp.
GAGGCCGACCGGCTTCATGGGGCCGAAGGCCAGGGTCTCACGCCCGCGCTCCGCCATCACTTCAATGGGCAAGCAGCCTTCGAAATAGGGCGTGCCCTCCCAATCCTTGGGCATGTGCTTCTCGCCGGCCAGCAAGGCGTCGATGAAGCCGTTGTACTGGTCCCGGTCCATCGGCAGGTTGATGTAGTCGGTGCCGGTGCCCTTGTCGTAGCGCGACTGGAACCAAGCCTTGGAAAAGTCGATGCTGTCCTTGTGGACGATGGGGGCGATGGCGTCAAAGAAGGATAGCGACTGCTCGCCGGTCAGCTCGCGGATGGCTTCGGCCAGCGGCGGCGAGGTCAGCGGGCCGGTAGCGACCACCACCGAATCCCATTCCTCGGGCGGCAAGCCGGCGATTTCCTCGCGCACGAGGGTGACGTTGGGATGCTCGGACAGCAGCCGCTCCACCATGACGGAGAAGCCGTCGCGGTCCACCGCCAGGGCGCCGCCGGCCGGCACCTTACAGATATCGGCGGCATGCAGGATCAGCGAACCGGCCCGGCGCAACTCTTCATGCAGCAGGCCGACGGCGTTGTACTCGGCGTCGTCCGAGCGGAGCGAGTTGGAGCAGACCAGTTCGGCCAGGCCATTGGTCTGGTGGGCCGGAGTGGTGCGGTGGGGGCGCATCTCGTGCAGGACCACGGGAACGCCGGATTGGGCGAGCTGCCAGGCGGCTTCGCAGCCGGCCAGCCCGCCGCCGATGACATGGACGGTGCGGATCATGGCCCACGACATAAGCCCCGGCGGCCCGCCTGTCCAGCGCCTTGCCTTGATCGGGCCTGGGGGCGGCCATATCTGCCAGGGATCATGGACCCGCTCTCCACCGTCCTGGCTCTGCTGTCGCTGGTGAAAGGCGGCCGGCTGCGCCGGCCGGCGGTCATCGACGGCTTCGATTTCGCCGGGTCGTCACGGCCGCGATACCTGCGCGGGGGCGACTACCATGACGTCTTCGTGCCGCCGGGGCGCGGTAGCATGGCGCTGGCGGTGGGCGACGTGGCCGGCCACGACGCGGTGGCGGCGCGCTTGATGGGCATTGCCTCGCGCCTGCTGAAGCGTCATCCGCCCGAGCCCGGTGGTTTGGGGCGATTGATGGAGGGGATGAATCGCGGCTTGGTTCCGCACATGCGGGCGGGGCGTTTCATGACCCTGTTTCTGGCGGTGTTGGTGGCCGAGGATCGCTCGATCCACTGGGTCAGCGCCGGTCATGCTCCGGTGCTGGCCTACGATCCGGTGCGGGACAGTTTCGGGGAAGTGCCAGGCCACGACATACCGCTGGGCATCGACCCCGACTGGCAATACCACGAGCTGGACCATACCGGCTGGCGGGAAGGGGCCATGCTGGTGGTGGGCACGGACGGCATCTGGGAGGCGCGCAACCCCTCAGGCGAGTTGTATGGCAAGGAGCGCGCCATGCGGGTCATCCGGGCGTCCAGGCGGCGTTCTGCCGCCTCGATCGTTTCCGCGGTGGAAGAAGACGTGGCGGCCTTCCGCCAAGGCCGGCCGCCCGCCGACGACGCCACCCTGGTGGTGGTGAAGGCGCTTTAGGCCTTGTTATCCACCGATTGCAGCGTGGTCACCATCGAAGTCGAGTGGGACTTCAGCGGGTTGTGCAGGGTGGCGATACCGTTAATACCTTTGGCGGTGGAATCGCCCGAGGTGCTTTTGTTGCTCGTATCCATGGGGCCGAACGAATAGGTCGACATCATGCTGGCGGTGGCGCGTTGCGTCTTGCGGGTGGAATGGCTGTCGGCCTGATCCTTGCGCTGCAACAGCTCATGGGCGGGGGCGGCGGTAACGGCTTGCATGAACATCCCTCCGGGGAGTCGGAAAATCTCCCCAGCCCGATGCAGGTCGCGTGCCACAATGATCCCATTGAAAACATTGAAATTTTGTCGGAGCGGGTGGGAAAAAACTGCCGTTCGCGGGCCTTGCGAATTATATCGGAAGGCCATTTCTTCCGGCCTCAGGTTAGGGTATAAGCAAGCACCGCCAACCACCCAATCGAGTGGGAAAAGCACTACCATGGCCAAGAAATATTATGTCGTGGGCGGCGAATACGCCGACACCGGGTTTACTCAGATCGCCTTGGGGCACAAGGAAGAACGTTTCGGCCCCTTCGATGAGCAAGAGGCCCATGTGTGCTGGCGTGCGCTGACCGGCAAGACGGTGGACAACGCCATGGTCCGCTACTTCATCCGCCCGGACGACGAGTCCGCTGGCGAGCAGTGGTATGTGGTCGGCGGCGAGTATGCCGACACCGACTTCGAGACTATCGCCGCCGGCAAGCAGCTGGAAAGCTATGGCCCGTTCAGCCGCCAGGACGCGCTGAACACGTGGCGCGCGCTGACCGGCAAGACGGTGGACAACGCCATGATCCGCTACGATTTGTGCTCGGCCACCCAGCTGCCGTCGCGCAAGGTCGGCTGATACCTGAAGAAAACCCGGGGGGACCAGCTTCCCCCGGTCAGCCGGGCCGTTCCACCAGCATGGGGCGGATAAGGCCGAAGAAGACCGCCGGTGCGCCGGTGCCTTCGTACATCCACCCCACATGGGCGCCGCAGCCGGTGCACAACGCGATGCGCCAGGTGAAGCCCTTGAACCAGCTGAACTGCTCCGAGGCGTTGCCCACCGCCACGGCGCCGGGGGCGTCGGTAAAGCAGACGATGCGGTAAAGGATGCCGGCGGGATTGAACACCACGTGTTCGTGCTCGCCGTTCATGCGGATGCCGAAGCTGCCACGCGTCATGTAGGCGCCGCATCGGGCGCAGTAATAGGCGACGCCGCCGGAACGCTCATCCACATGGGTATGGGTGATGAGGTCGACGGCGTCGCGCGGCATGGCCCTAGTCGGTCCGCTGGATCAGGTGGTAGCCGAACGGGGTCTCGATCACCTCGGACACCTGGCCCGGCTGCAGGGCGAAGGCGGCCTCGTCAAACTCGCGCACCATGGCGCCCTTGCCGAAATAACCCAGGTCGCCACCTTCCTCGCCCGACGGGCAGTCGGAATGCTGGCGGGCCAGCTCGGCGAAATCGGCGCCGCCGGCGAGCTCGGTCTTCAGGGCGTTGATGCCGTCCAGAGCCTCCGTCTTGGTGCGGGTGGCGGTGGAACGCATGGAACCCTGGTACATGAGCAGGATGTGCGAGGCACGGATCTGCGACGCCATTGGTGATCTCCCATCTACAGCAAATAACGAAACGGCGACCATAGCAGGCCACGGGGGTGGCGTGTCGATGCCAAATTATCCCGCCAGCAGGTGCACCAGGATGGCGGCGGTGGCGGCGACGTTGAGGGATTGGACGCGGCCCGAGCCGGGCAGGGTGGCCACCTCCTCGCAGGCGGCCAGGGTGGCGGGCGGCAACCCGTCCTCCTCGTTGCCGAGCACGATGGCCAGCGGGCGATCACCCTTGGCCAGCACCTGGGCTAGCGGCCGATGGGCGCCCAGCGCGGTGCCGACCACGCGGTAGAACGGCTTCAGGCGTTGGATTTCGGTGGCGAGGTCGGGCACCCGGATCACCTCGACCCATTCCAATCCGCCCTCGGCGACGCGGAAGGCGGCTTCCGATGGCAACGCCTGGCCGGGATGGTCGGAGACCAGCAGGCGCTCCAGGCCGAAGAACGCCATGGTGCGGGCGATGGCGCCCAAATTGTGCGGATTGCCGACGCCATCCAGGATTACCAGCGGCTGGCCGGCCTCCGCCCAGGCCTTGGCCTGCTCGGCATCGAACAGTGGCACCGGCTTGGGGTGCACCACCGCGACGATGCCGCCATGCAGGGGCGAGCCGGCAATCTTTGTCAACTCGTCGGTTGGCACGTGGCGGTAGGGCTTGCGCCGCTCTGCCAACAGCTTGCAAAACGGCTGGGCCGGGGCCTTGTAGCGGTCGTCGAAGAACAGCCGTTCCACCCGCTCGGGGGCGCGGGCAAACAGGGCCTGCACTGCCGGCCAGCCGGCCACTTTTGCCAACTCTTCACGCGGGGCGCGCGGGGGCAGCTGAAGCAGGGGGCGAGTCGGCTTGTGCGGACGGGGAGGTCGTGCCATGGATGAACCGTCAATCAAAGGAGCGAGAGTTTTGCCCCGCCTGATCCTGTTCAACAAGCCTTATGACGTGCTGACCCAATTCAGCGACCGGGAAGGCGGGCGCAAGACGCTCAAGGATTTCGTTTCGGTACCGGATGTGTACCCCGCCGGGCGGCTGGACCGGGATTCGGAAGGGCTGCTGGTGCTGACCGACGACGGCGGTCTGATCGCCCGCATCGCCAGCCCCAAACATAAGCTGCCCAAGACCTACTGGGCCCAGGTCGAGGGCTTTCCCACCGAAGAGGCGCTGGAGAAGCTGCGGCGCGGCGTGATCTTGAACGACGGGCCGACCCTGCCGGCCGGGGCGCGGCTGATGGCGGAGCCCGAAAGCCTGTGGCCACGCGACCCGCCCATCCGCTGGCGCGCGAACATTCCCACGTCGTGGGTGGAACTGACCTTGCGGGAGGGGCGGAACCGGCAGGTGCGGCGGATGACGGCAGCGGTAGGTTTTCCTACCCTGCGGCTGATCCGCTGGGCGGTTGGCGAGTGGACGCTGGAAGGATTGGCGCCGGGTGAATGGCGCGAAGCGGCGCTGCCCAAGGGGCGGCGCCGCTGAAAAGCGTCAGCGCTTCGCCGGGAAGGCGAGGGTGTGGGCCTTGAGACCGGCGCTGGCGGCGCGGGTCATGGCCATACCGACGGCGAAATGGGTGGTGAGATACGGGTTCGCCTTGACCGACCGGGTGCCTTCGACCCGTTCCTCGTTCATGGCTTCGTCGATCTCGCGGAGTTCAGCCGGCCCCAGCATGGCAAGTCCCTTTCAACCCCTAAGTGAACAGCCGCTGCGCAATTAAGTTTCGCAATGTCCGGCTACTGATGAAAATAATTACCTCACCCTGTCATCGCAGTGCAACATGTTTTATGTACATAGGGGGTATGAAAGCCTGACTTTTGGATAGATTCCACCCTTTGGTCTAGGCCCGCTTGCGGGTCTTCTTCCCCAGGTAGGGAGCCAGGTAACGGCCAGTATAGGATGCCGCGCAGCTTGCCACCTCCTCGGGCGTTCCCGCCGCCACCACACGCCCGCCGCCATCACCGCCCTCGGGGCCCATGTCGATGATCCAATCGGCCGTCTTGATGACCTCGAGATTATGCTCGATCACCAGCACCGTGTTGCCGCCTTCGACCAGGGTGTGCAGGACCTCCAGCAGCTTCCTTACGTCCTCGAAATGAAGGCCGGTGGTGGGCTCGTCGAGGATGTAGAGGGTGCGGCCGGTGGCACGCCGGGACAGTTCCTTGGCCAGTTTCACGCGCTGGGCTTCGCCGCCCGACAGGGTGGTGGCCTGCTGGCCCAGGTGGATGTAGTCCAGACCGACCCGCTGCAATGTGACCATCTTGTCGCGGATGGCCGGTACCGCCTTGAAGAATTCGGCGGCCTCTTCGATAGTCATATCAAGTACATCGGCGATGCTCTTGCCCTTGAAGGTGATCTCCAGGGTCTCGCGGTTGTAGCGCTTGCCCTTGCAGACGTCGCACTGGACGTAGACGTCGGGCAGGAAGTGCATCTCGATCTTGATGACGCCGTCGCCCTGGCAGGCCTCGCAGCGGCCGCCCTTGACGTTGAAGCTGAAACGCCCGGCCTTGTAGCCGCGCGCCTTGGCCTCGGGCAGTTCGGTGAACCAGTCGCGGATGGGGGTGAAGGCGCCGGTATAGGTGGCCGGGTTGGAGCGCGGCGTGCGGCCGATGGGCGACTGGTCGATGTCGATGATCTTGTCCAGGTGCTCGATGCCGTCGATGCGGTCGAACGGCGTCGCCTGCTCGCGCGCTCCCATCAGGCGCCGCGCCAGCGCCTTGTACAGGGTCTCGATCACCAGGGTGGACTTGCCGCCGCCGGACACGCCGGTGACGCCGGTGAAGGTGCCCAGCGGAATGTCGACGCTGACGTCCTTCAGGTTGTTGCCGCGCGCGCCCACGATGGTGAGCTTGTTGCCGTTGCCTTCCCGGCGCGCCGCCGGCACCGCGATGCCGCGCTTGCCGGTGAGATACTGGCCGGTGAGCGAGTGGGGATTGGCCATCACCTCATCGGGCGTGCCCTCGGCGACGATCTGGCCGCCATGGATGCCGGCGCCCGGCCCCATGTCGATTAGATAGTCGGCGGTGCGGATGGCATCCTCGTCGTGCTCGACCACGACCACCGAATTGCCGATGTCGCGCAGGCGCTTCAACGTGGCCAGCAGGCGGTCGTTGTCACGCTGATGCAGGCCGATGGAGGGCTCGTCCAGCACGTAGAGCACGCCGGTGAGCCCCGAGCCGATCTGGCTGGCCAGGCGGATGCGCTGGCTCTCGCCGCCGGACAGGGTGCCCGAGCCGCGGCTGAGCGTCAGGTAGTCCAAGCCGACATCCATGAGGAAGCCCAGGCGGTCGTTGATCTCGCGCAGGATTCGCCGTGCGATCTCCTTGTCCTTGGGGCGCAGGTGTTCTTCCAGGCCGCCGTACCATTCGTGCGCCTTGGCGATGGAGAATTCGGCCACTTCCGAGACGTTGAGGCTGCGGATCTTCACCGCCAGCGCTTCCGGCTTCAGACGGGCGCCGTTGCAGGTCTCGCAGGTGGTGGTGGACTGGAAGCGGGACAATTCCTCGCGCACCCAGGACGAATCCGTCTCACGATAGCGGCGCGCCATGTTGCTGATGACGCCTTCGAACGGCTTGTGGGTGGTGTAGCTGCGAAAGCCGTCCTCGAAACGCAGTTCCACCGCTTCCGTGCCCGAGCCGTACAGGATGGCCTCGCGCGCCTTGACCGGCAGCCGGCGCCATGGGGTGTGCAGGTCGAAGCCGTAATGCCTGCCCAGGCCTTCCAGGGTCTGGAGGTAATATTGCGAGGTTGAGTTAGCCCACGGCGCCACGGCGCCGTCCCTCAGCGACAGGTCCTCGTCCGGCACCACCATGGCCGGGTCGAAATACAGCTTTACCCCCAGGCCGTCGCAGGCCGGGCAGGCGCCGAAGGGGTTGTTGAAGGAGAACAGGCGGGGCTCGATCTCCTCGATGGTAAACCCTGAGACCGGGCAGGCGAACTTGGCCGAGAAGGTGGTGCGTTCGCCGGTGTCGGCGTTCTCGGCGATACATAGGCCATCGGCCAGGTTCAGCGCCGTCTCGATGGAATCGGCCAGGCGGTTGCCCAGCCCCGGCTTCACCACCAGGCGGTCCACCACTACCTCGATGTCGTGCTTCTTCTTCTTGTCCAGTGCCGGCACGGCATCGATCTCGTAGAGCGTGCCGTCCACCTTGACGCGCTGGAACCCCTTCTTCTGCAAATCCAGCACTTCCTTGCGGTACTCGCCCTTGCGGCCGCGCACGAACGGGGCCAGCAGGTAGAGGCGGGTGCCCTCGGGCATGTCCAGCACCCTGTCAACCATCTGGCTGACGGTCTGGCTCTCGATGGGCAGACCGGTGGCGGGCGAGTGGGGAATGCCGACGCGCGCCCACAACAGGCGCATGTAGTCATAGATTTCGGTGACGGTGCCCACAGTGGAGCGCGGGTTCTTGGACGTTGTCTTCTGTTCGATGGAGATGGCCGGCGACAGGCCCTCGATGCTCTCCACGTCCGGTTTGCTCATCAGCTCCAGGAACTGGCGCGCGTAGGCCGACAGCGATTCCACGTAGCGGCGCTGGCCCTCGGCATAGATGGTGTCGAAGGCGAGCGACGACTTGCCCGAGCCGGACAGACCGGTGACCACCACCAGCTTGTCGCGCGGGATATCCACGTCGATGTTCTTGAGATTGTGCTCACGCGCGCCGCGCACGCGGATAAAGCCGGACATCAGCCGTACCCCTGTTCCTGCGGGAGGCGGCGAGTTTAGAGGCATTTGAATCTGGGAACAAGTGCCGAACGCCGTCAAACCTCGCGATAGAGGATCAGCAGCACCCCCACCAGCGCCAGGGCCAGCGGCCACAGCCGCCCGGCCAGGCGCGAGGCGCGCTCGTCGGCAGAAAGCTCGATCCAGCGCCCCGCACCGGCCAGTATGCCGAGGAGTGCCATCGTCATGTGCGAAATGTGGACGTACAGCCCGATGCGAGGGTCCATGTTGGTATGGCTGTGGGTCATCAGC
>DATJKV010000048.1:0-3268 GCA_035491155.1 Magnetospirillum sp.
CCAACATCGAAGCCTCGAACCTGTGGGCTTTCTTCCAGGCCAAGTCGGTGCGCATGACCACCATGCGCACCGCGGCCGAAGAGGTGGAGGTGCTGGTGCCGGCCGATGCCAAACAAAGCCCCGCCGTGCAAAAGCAACTGGCCGATTGGCGCGCCAACGCCCAGCGCTATGACAGCGAACCCGACACCGGCGAGGGCCGCAAGGAACTGGCCGCCAAGGCCCGTGTGGCGGAAGAGCGGCGCGACCGGGCGCTGTCGGCGCTGCACGTGTTCGAATATGGGGCCGCCGCGTTGCAGATCGCCATCGTGCTGTCGTCGGCCGCCACGGTGACCGGCGTGTTCGCCCTGGCCATCGGCGCCGGCGGCCTGGGCCTGGTGGGCATCGGTCTCGCGCTGGTGGGCTGGCTCGCCCCCACCCTGCTGCACTTTTAGGGCACCCAGCCGGTGCGCCTTCCGCTCACCATTGCCGCCCTGCTGTTGCTGGCGGCTGCCCCGGTGCTGGCCCAACCGGTCTGCCTCACGGGCTTCGACATCGGCTCGTCCGGCATCCGGGTGGGCTCCACCACCGGCACGCTGTCGGGTAAGGTCGCCATCGACTATCTCGCCGACGTGTGGGCCGACGGCCGCATCGACGCCACCAACGACCAGACCGCCCAGGCGCTGGTCAAGCTGGCCCAGGGCAGCCCCTGCCCGGCGGTGGCGGGGGCCTATTCGGCCTGGCGGCTGGCGGCCGAGAAAGGCGGGCCGGACAAAGTGGCCGAGACCCTGCGCACGCTGCACGACCGCACCGGCGTGGCGATCTTCGTCATCCCCCAGGCGGTGGAGGGCAGCTACGGCTACTACGCTGCCCGCCAGGCGTTGGGCGAGCGCCTGTCCACCCCCTACATCCTCGACATCGGCGGCGGCAGCATGCAGTTCGCCGCCAGGGACAACGGCTGGGGTGCCGCGCTGGGCCAGAAGGCGTGGGCCAAGACGGTGTGCGCCGAACTCAAGCACAGCCCCGCCGCCGACTGCCTGCCCAACCCGGTGGGTACCGACGCGGGGACCCGCGCCCAGGCGGTGCTGGCCCCCCTGGTGGCCGAGGCGCGCAAGACGGTCGGTTCGGGCCTCGCAGTGACCGCAATCAGCTCGCCGGTGGTGCGCGGCATCCACCCCATCCTGCGGTATCTGGCGAAATCCGAACCGGCGCTGGCCGGCCACGTGGACGGCGGCGGCTTCGACCTAGCCGCCCTCGACATCGCCATCCGCTTGCTGGCCGAGCTGGACGACGACGGCATCCGCGCCCGCCTGACCGGCTGCCGCGACTGCGCGCCGCAATTCGTGCGTACCAATGTCACCGACATGTTGCTGGTCCAGGGCCTCATGGCCGGCCTGGACATTCCCCGGTTGGAGGTGGCCGAGGCGGACATCACCAATGTCCCCGGCCTGCTGGCCGATTCCCGCGCCGCCGGCTGGGCCGGGCACTATGCCTGTTACCTGGACCGCCTGGCGGCGCAAGGCGTGGACGCCTATGGCACATCGCCCGACACCTGCGGCCGCTAGTTCCCGCACCTAAGCGCTTCGCCTTCGCGGAACAGGAATTCCCGCTTGCCCGTTTGCGCCCTTGTAGAGGGAGCGCGGCACGGTGAAGCCCAATCAATACGCCATCGGCGACCATGCGGTGATCGGCGATTGCCGGTCCGTCGCGCTTGTCGCGCGCGACGGGACGCTGAATTGGCTGTGCTGGCCCATGTTCTCGTCAGACGCGGTATTCGCCGGATTGTTGGATTCCGAGGGGGGCGTTTTCCGCGTAAGCCCCGCCGAGCCGGCGCAGACGGTGCGGCGCTACCTGCCCGACACCAACGTGCTGGAAACCATCTTCACCACCGACGAGGGGGTGTGGCGACTGACCGACCTGATGCCGGTGCCACCCCATAGCGGCTCGATCCGGCCCGCACGTGAGATACTGCGCGTGGTCGAGGGGCTGGAGGGAGAGCCCAGCCTGCGGGTGGATTACCGCCCACGTCCCTGCTTCGGCGCCCAGCCGCGCCTGCTCGACCGGGGTCGGCTGGGCTGGGCCATGCAGCATCGGGGCGAGTTGGTGGCACTGCACACCGACATCGGACTGACGCCGGACCGCGGAGGACTTTCCGGCCGGCTGAAGATTA
This sequence comes from Magnetospirillum sp., assembly GCA_035491155.1. Lineage (GTDB taxonomy): Bacteria > Pseudomonadota > Alphaproteobacteria > Rhodospirillales > Magnetospirillaceae > Magnetospirillum. The sequence continues at coordinate 2,147 of DATJKV010000048.1, forward strand.
CGCCCGGCAAGCAGCATGTGCTGTGGCTGACCCACGCCACCGCGGAGCCTTCGGTGATTCCGGCGCTGGGCGAGTGGCGGCAGCGGGTGGACGAGACGGCGGCATACTGGCGCGACTGGATCGGACGCTGCACCTATGCCGGCCCCTTCACCCGGGCGGTGCGGCGCAGCCTGCTGGCGCTGAAGATGCTGACCTACGCCCCCTCAGGCGCGGTGGTGGCCGCCGCCACCACCAGCCTGCCCGAAGCGTTGGAAGGCGGCCGCAACTGGGACTACCGCTATTGCTGGCTGCGGGATTCCAGCCTGACTTTCCGCGTCTTCAACGACACCGGGTTCGGAGATGAGGGCGCACGCTATCTCCGCTGGCTGGTGCTGGCAACGCGGCTGTCGGCACCCAAGCTTCAGGTGGTCTACGACGTCTATGGCCGCACCCGCCTGACCGAGCGCACACTGCCCCACTTCGCCGGCTGGCGGGACAACCGGCCGGTCCGGGTCGGCAACGCCGCCCATAACCAATTCCAACTGGATCTCTACGGCGAGGCCATGGCCTCGGTGGCCGACTACGTCGAGCATGGCGGTCAATTGTCGGTGCAGGCGCAAGGATTGCTGGATGGCTGGACCGCCACCGTGGCCGAGGAATGGCACCAGCCCGACCGGGGCATCTGGGAAGTACGCACGCCGCCGCGCCACTTCACCTATTCGAAGGCGATGGCCTGGGTCACCTTCGCTGCCGCCGCGCGGGTCACCGAGCGGCTGAAGCCGCCCGGCTGGCAGGACAAGATGCGCGCCCTGACCCAGAGTGCGGCGACCATCGCAAAGGCGATCGAGGAGCGCGCGGTGGACGCCAAGTCGGGGACCTATGTGTCCACCTTCGGCGGCGACCAGGTGGACGCCAGCCTACTGCTGCTGCCGTGGTTCGGTTACGCCGACGCCAAGACACCGCGCATGCGGGCGACCCTGGACCGCGTGTTGGCCGAATTGGACCATGGCGGGCTGGTCAAGCGCTACCATACGGGCTTCGACGGCTTCTCCACCCGTGAGGGCGCCTTCGTCGCCTGCGGCTTCTGGGCCGCCGACTGCCTGGCCCGCGCAGGCCGCCTGGAGGAAGCCGAGGAGCGTTTCC
>DATJKV010000049.1:0-3672 GCA_035491155.1 Magnetospirillum sp.
ATGGCGGCACCGGTCCTTTCGGGCGATACCACCCACATCACCTGGTCAATCACCAGCGGCAATGAGGCCGGCCTGTTCGCCATCAACAGCAGTACCGGCGCCATCACCATCGCCGACAGCAGCCAGTTCCATTACCCGACCACCGCCAGCTATTCCCTGGCGGTGGTCGAGACCGACGACACCACCAATGCCGACCACACGGTGAACGTCGACGTCACCCACATCAACCAAGCGCCCTCGATCACCCAGGCCGCACCGGCTGCCATCACCGATCACAACGCGGTCACGCTCAACTGTTCGTATGCGGATGCCGATGGCGGCAGCGGCTCGGAAACGGTGACGGTCAACGACACCATCGGGACCTTGGCCGCCATCGCCTCGGGTGCGGCCGTGGTGACGCCCTCCAATTCCAACCACACGTTGACCATCACCGGCACCGCCAGCGACATCAACGCCACGCTGCACACGCTGAGCTACACGGTACCGGGCGGCATAGCTACCTCCGGCACCGACACCGTCACGCTGGACGCCAGCGACAACGGCCATTCGGGCACCAGCGGCGGCACCCAGACCGCCGTCCAGAAGACGATCGCCATCACCTATACCGCCAACGACACTCCCTTGGTGTCAGGCTCGGCACAGAGCGCCAGCGACACCGGCCAGCATGCGGTCTCGGGCGTTGCGGTGACGGATGCGGCGGGCGGCACCTACAAGGTCACGGTGTCGACGTCCAATGCGGCCGGCAATATCCACCTCGATTCGATCGTGCCGACGGATTCGACCACCAACGACAGCGCTACCGTAACCTTCACCGGCACCAAGGACGCGATCAACACCGCCCTCGGCACCCTGAAATACACCCCCGGCGCCTACGGCACCGATACCATCACCATTGCGGTGAACGACGGTGGCACCGCCTTGGTCGGCGGGGCGAAGACCGGGCAGGCAAACATCACCTACACTGCGATGGCGAACGTCGTTCCCCCCAACATTAATCCGAATACGGGCGGCAAGGGCGATAGCAGCAATAACAGCCATTCGAATGGCTCTCGCGGTACCGGCGATTCTGAGATCAACCATACCTTCATCCACGCCGACAATGGGCCGACACTGCCGATCCTCGGCAGCGGGCTTTCCAGTCAGGGGCAGGTGCCGCTAGCTCCCATATTGTCCGCCCCCAACGACGGCGGCTTCCGGGTGGTGGTTGCCGACTCCTCGCGCGGCGGCCCCGACTCCGTGGTGGTGGCCCGGCCGATCGGTACGATCGAGCTTTCCGAAGGCCGGGTGTCGTTCACCGTGCCAGCGGATGCCTTCGCGGTGGCGCGGGCGGACGCCTCGGTGACGCTCTCGGCGACCCAGGCCGACGGGCGGCCGCTGCCGTCCTGGCTGACCTTCAACGCCCGCTCCGGCACCTTTGTCGGCACGCCGCCTCCTGGTGACAAGGTGGTGTCCATCAAGGTCGTCGCCCGCGACAATACCGGGCACGAGGCGGCGCAGGTGTTCAAGATCAACGTCGAGCACTCCGGTGGCGGCCAGCGGAGCGGCGATGCCACACCGCATGGCGGGGGCAACCGGTTCGTCCAGGCCGGTCGGCCGGGGCTGGCGGCCCAGCTCCATGCCGCCCGCCATGGCGGGCCGGCGCGCATGGCGGCGATGGTCCAGGCGGCCCGCCTGGCCGGGCGCGGGTAGAGGTTTGCAGGGGGAAATGGGGGAATGATGGTGACTGGAATTCGCGGGGTTACGGCGTCCCGCCTGCTGGCCTCGGTCTCGCTATTGATGCTGCTCTCAGCCTGCGCCATCCGGCCGAAGCCGTTCACCGAGGCTGAACTCAAGAGCCAGGCCCAGGCCGATCGCGCCCGGATGTTCGCCACCGAGGCGCCGGTGGCCCGGCCGCTGTCGCTGGCCGACGCCGTCGCCCGAGCACTGAAGTACAACCTCGATCATCGCACCAAGATGCTGGAGCAGGCCTTGGCCTTGGGCCAGACCGACCTCGACCGCTGGGACCTGCTGCCCAAGGTCGCCGCCTCCGGCGGATATGTCGGCCGCACGGATCACGCCACCACCACCAGCCGCAATTCGGAGACCCTGCAACCGGCGCTGGGGTTTCCCTACTATTCGCTGGACCGCGACCGGCTGACCGCCGATCTGGGCGTGAGCTGGAATATCCTCGACTTCGGTGTCAGCTACTTCAACGCCCGCCAGAATGCCGACCGCGCCCTGATCGCCGAGGAGCACCGGCGCAAGACCGTCCACAACCTGATCCAGGAGGTGCGCTACGACTACTGGCGCGCCGCCGCGGCGCAGGTGCTGGAGCCGACGGTCAGGAAGGCGGTGGCCGACGCCGAACAGGCCCTGGCCGATGCCCGGAGAGTTGAGGCGGCCAACCTCAAGAATCCGGCCGAGACCCTGCGGTACGAGAAGACCCTGCTGGAGAGCCTGCGGCAGCTCGAACTGATTTCCCAGGAGCTCTCCACCGCCAAGGTGGAGCTGGCGGCTCTGGCCAACCTGCCGCCCGGTTCCGCCTTCACCCTCGACGTTCCCGCCGACGCCGCCATGACCTTGCCAGACTTCTCGCTGCCGCTTGACCAGATGGAGGAAATCGCCTTCCTCAACAATCCCGACCTGCGCGAGCGGGGCTACCTGTCGCGCATTGCCGTCGACGAGACCCGCAAGACCATCACCCGCCTGCTGCCCGGCATCAGCCTGTCGGCCACCCGTAACTGGGACAGCAACTCCTTCTTGGTGGATCGCCAGTGGTACGAGACCAGCGCCAGGATGAGCTGGAACCTCATCAACGTGTTATCGCTGCCCGACCAGCTTGACCAGGCCCGGGCCAACGAGACTGTGGCGGAGGCGCGCCGCGTCGCCCTGCGCATGGCGGTGCTGGCGCAGGTCCACGTCTCCTACCGCCAGTTTGTCAACGCCGAGCGGCAGTTCCAGCGCGCCGACCAGCTCTACACCGTGGAGAACCGCCTGGCCCAAATGGCCAAGGCGCGGACCGAGAACGACGCCCAGAGCGTGCTGGAGCAGATCAGCAACCAGACCTCGGCCATCGCCGCCACCCTGCGGCGCTACCAAAGCTATGCCCAGGTGGAGCAGGCGCTGGGCCGCGTCTATGCCACCATGGGCCAGGACCTGCTGCCGCCCGCCGTGGTCTCCACCGACCTCGACGCATTGAGCGCCATGGTCGCCCGTCGCCTGGAGGCCTGGGACCTGGGTGAGGTTCCGATCGCCGCCGCTCCTGAGCCGGAGTTCCCCGCCGAGGTGCGACCGGCCCCTGCCGCGGCGGCGCAGCGTCCGGTTGCCAAGTCGGCGACGTTCATGGACAAGGTGGTGGGATGGTTGAAGAACGGTCTGCAGCCGAGCCAGCCCCAGGCGGCGGTCCCCGTCAAGGCGCCGGCCGCGGACTCCATGGATATCTCCCAGCGCGTAGGGCGCCTGATGGAGCAATCCGGCGCGTCCTCGGTCCTCGCCGTTTCGCAATGAGACTGACGCAAGGGATTGCCGCCGCGGCTCTGCTTCTCCTGTCGGCGTCGGCCGTGGCCGCATCGCCGGAAGGGCTCGGCATGGCGCCGACGGGGGACATCCGCGCCCAGCTGGCGCCGCGCCGCTTCACCACCCTTTCGGCCGAGCTGGCGGCCCAGATCGAGCGCCTGCCGGTGCGCGAGGGCG
>DATJKV010000050.1:0-5526 GCA_035491155.1 Magnetospirillum sp.
CAGGGTGCAGACCGCAATCGCCAATCTGAACGCGCTGGAACACCACGTGCTGGAGGCCGATCTGGTGGTCGGCGCCGTGCTGGTGCCGGGCGCCGCCGCGCCCAAGCTGGTCAGCCGCGAACTGGTGGCCGGCATGCGCAAGGGCTCGGTGGTGGTCGACGTCGCCATCGACCAGGGCGGCTGCTTCGAGACCTCGCGCCCCACCACTCACGACCAGCCCACCTACGTCGAGGACGGCGTGGTGCATTACTGCGTCACCAACATGCCGGGTGCGGTGGCGCGCACCTCGGCCTTCGCGCTCAACAACGCGACGCTGCCATTCGTGCTGGCCCTGGCCGACAAGGGCTGGGCCCGCGCGCTTTCCGAGGACCCGCACTTACGCGCGGGCCTCAACGTCCATCGCGGCCAGGTCACTCACGCCGCAGTGGCGCGCGACCGCGGATTCCAGTATGTGGAACCCGAGGTCGTCCTGACCAAAGAACAAGGATCATAAGAACCATGGACATTAAGAAGATCCCCATCGGCAAGAACCCGCCCAACGACATCAACGTCATCATCGAGATCCCGCTGAAGGGCGATCCGGTGAAGTACGAGATCGACAAGGAATCGGGCGCCATGTTCGTCGACCGTTTCCTGCACACCGCTATGTACTACCCCACCAATTACGGCTTCGTCCCGCACACCCTGTCGGATGACGGCGACCCGGTGGACGTTATGGTGGTGGGCCGTCATGGCGTCGCCGTGGGCTCGGTCATGCGCTCGCGCCCCATCGGCGTGCTGTTGATGGAGGATGAGGCCGGCCACGACGAGAAGATCCTCGCCGTGCCGCACCCCAAGCTGCACCCCTTCTATGACGACGTGAAGAGCTACTCGGACCTGCCGGCCACGCTGATCCAGCAGATCGAGCACTTCTTCGCTCACTACAAGGATCTGGAAGAGGGCAAATGGGTCAAGGTGATCGGCTGGGGCGGCCCGGAAAAGGCCGCCGAGATCATCGAGAACGCCATCAAGAAGGCCGAGAAGAAGGCGAAGAAGTAATCTTCGCTCTTTCGGCTTCGTGCTGAACCCTCCCCCGTTGCCGGGGGAGGGTTTTTTCTTTGAGGGTTAAGCTTACCGCCAGTCCAGGCTGTCCACCGCGCCGCATTGGGGGCAGGTGACGGTCCAGCGGTCGGCGGGCTTGCCGCAGGCGCCGCAGGTCCAGGCCGGTTCGGAGGGCGCGGTGGCCGACTTGGCGATCCAGCCCTGCGCGGCGGCCTCATCGTGACGGTCCTCGCGCTCCAGGCGGGCGTACAGCATGTACAGGCCGGCAGTGGGACGGCGTGCCAGCGCAAGGTCCAGGTGGGTGCGGGCCAAGCCCCACAGCTTGGCGGCCAGGGCGGCCTCGGCCAGGGCGATGTGCCCGTCGGGCGCGTCGGGATTGGCCTTGATCAGCTTGCCCAGGCGCTTGACCCGGGCCAGCGGGGTCTCGGCGGGCGCCAGGGCGAGATGGGCCTCGACCAGTTCGGGATGGGGCGAGATGCGCCAGGTTTCGGTCAGCACGGCGGCCGCCTTGCGGTGCTTGTCCAGCCGTTGCAGCAGAGTGGCGGCCATGACCGCCGCCGGAACGAAGCCGGGATCGGCCTTGTGCGCCTCCAGCGCCGAACGCACCGCCGCCAGGGTGTCGGCCTCCTGGCGGGCGCGCTCCAGCAGGGTGAGCGCGCGGAAGCGGGCGAGCGTGCCGGCGGGCAGGGTAGCGCGCTTCTTCGCCTCGTACAGGGTCGCCTCGGCCTCGGCCCATTGGCCGGCGCGGGCCTGGAGATCGAACAAAGTGGCGGCCAACCCGTCGCTGGCCCCGCCCAGCGCCCAGGCGCGGCGGGCATAATCGAGGGCGGCTGGATAGTCGCGGTCCTTCAGCGCCAGGTCCATCAAGCCCTTGAGGCCGAGGAAGGCGGTCTCGGGCCGCTCCACCATGGCGGTGAGGCGGCGTTCCGCCTCGGTCTCGTCGCCGGAGAGCGTCGCCGCCTGGGCGGTGAGCAGGCCGGTGAGCGAGTGGTCGGCCAGCAGCTTGTCGGCGCGCCGGGCCAGCTTCCTGGCCTGGCGCCGGTCGCCCACGGCCACGGCAGCCAAGCCGTCGGACAGCGCGCGATAGCCCTCACGGGTGCGCCGCGCCCGGCGGGCCGCCAGCCAGCGGGCGGGGAAACCGACCACCGCACGCGCCAGCTTGACCAGCAAGGCCCCCATTGCCAGCAGCGCCACCAAAGCGAGGATCAGCAGCGGCACCGGGCCGGTGATCTTCCAGCCCAGCCAGTGCACCACCACCTGGCCCGGCCGCTCGGCCAGCCAAACGGCGGCGGCGGCCAGCAGAGCGGTGACCAGGATGAAGAGGACCAGGCGGCGGATCATGGTCATTGCCCCGCGCCGACGCTGGCCACCACATGGGCGGTCAGCTCGGACACCGCCTTGCCGGCGGCCAGCCGGGCCTTGGCGTCGGCGATCCAGGGCGCCGCCTGCTCGGCCGGCCCGCCGGTCAGACCTTCCAACTCGGTAATGGCGCGAGCCAGATCGCCATCGGCCAGGGCTCCTTGCGCGCGGGCAATGATGGCGGCGGGGGAACTGCCGGCGGCGTTGCCGTCCTCGCGCTCGATGGTCACCAGGCTGGCCAGGCGGTCCAAGGTCTGGCGCCACCAGCTCTGCTGCTCGGGCAACACCTGGGCGCGGACGATGGCGGGAGCCTGGTTGGCCAGCCGGGCGGTCAGCATGGGCAATGTGGGAATGCCGGTGACCGCGCTGGGCTTCAGAATCTCCAGCGCCGAGGCCACCTCGGCATCGTTGCCGGCCAGCGCCTTCAGCGAGCGCCATTCGGAATCATAGGGCATGGCATTGGCCAGCGCCTCGCGCAGCTGGCCCACCGCCAACAGCACGGCAGCGGCCGAGCTGCGGCGGCCCTGCATCTCGCGCAGCACGCTTTCGGCCTTCTCCACCCGGTCGGCCAGCCGCAGCACGGCCGCCGCGTCGGCCGCGGTGCGCTTGAGTTCGACCACCTGCTTGGACAAGGCGTCCACCTCGTCCACCAGCTTAGCCGGCACCTGGGGTTGGGACTGCAACGCCTTCACCGCCGCCTCGGTCTGGCCCAGGCGGTTTTCGATGGGGGTGAGATCGGCACCTTGCGGCTGCTGGGACAGGCGGGCTTCCAGGGCGCGGATGCGCTCGCGATTGGCTGCCAACTCGGCCTTAAGGTTTTCCACCTCGTCGGGCGCCTGCGCCACCGAAGCGGTTGCCGGCGCCTTAGCGGCCGGGATGCGGCCCTCTTCCCACACCAGCACGCCGCCGATGATGGCCACCACCAGAGCCACGGCGGCGGCGATCAGCTTCCACGGCGTGCCCTTGGCCTCATGGGCCGCCAGCTCGGCTTCCTGCTCGGGCGTAGTCTCGGGCTGCTCCGCGGGCTTGGTTTCGGCGGGCGGGCGGGTGGGATCGCTCTCGGTCATGGTCGTCCTCTGCGGGGCGGCTTGCCCCAGATCTTCGTCCAGCGCCGCCAGCAGGGCCGCCTGGGTGGGGGCGGCGGCGGTACGCAAGCGTGCCCAGGACAGCGCGCCCAAGGCGGTGGCGACGGCGGGGCTCAACGCATAGGCGGCGATGCGGCCGGTCGCCTCGGCCAGATTCGCCTGAGTCGCCAGGGTAACAAAGGTTGCTGCGGTGCGGGGAGAGAAAAACAGGACGGCGTCGATGCCGCCGGCCTTCACCTTCGCCATCAGGTCCGGGCTGAGTTCGGTGGCGGTGCGGGCCTCGTACAGCACCATTCGGCGCACGGTGAAGCCGGCCTCGGCCAGCCGGCCCGACAGGTCGCCGGCGGTAACCGAGCCGGCCGCGTGCAGAAAGGCGCCGTCCTCGGGCTTGCAGCGGCTCTTCACTAGGTCTGCCAGGGCGTCGACGTCGCCCGAGGCGCTTTCTACCTGGGTGTAGCCCAGCTCGCGCGCGGTACGGGCCGAGGCGTCGCCCACCGCCCACACCGGCAGCGAACGGTCGGCCAGCACGCGGGCCAGGGCGCGGACACCGTTGGCCGAGGTGGCGAGGATGCCTTGCACGCCCTCGGCATCCACCTCGGCCTCCACCGGCACGATGTCCAACAGCGGTTCGATGGCGACGGATAGGCCGCGCGCGTCCAGCTCCCGCGCCACGCTTTCGGAATCCTCACGCGGGCGGGTCAGTAGGACGGTAGTCACGGCGGCAGTCCTTTAATGGTCGAAGAAGCCCGAGCCGGCGATACGCTTAAGTTCCTCACCGGCATCCTTGCCCATGGCGGCGGCGTCCGCTGCCTTGCCGGTCCGGCTGGTGGCGTGGATGACCTTGCCGTCGGGGCTGATGATCAGGCCACGGAACGACAGAATGTCGCCGTCCAGCTCGGCCAAAGCGGCGATGGGGGTGCGGCACGAGCCGTCCAGCGTCAGCAGGAAGGCGCGCTCGGCGGTGATGCGCACCATGGTCTCGGGATGGTTCAGCACCGCCAGGAACTTGTGCGCCTCTTCGTCGTCGGCGCGGCAGGTGATGCCGATGGCCCCTTGCGCCACCGCCGGCAGCATGAACTCGGTGGACAGCGCGCAGGTGGCGTGCTGGGACAGCCCTAGGCGGTTGAGGCCCGCCATGGCCAGCAAAGTGGCGTCGACCACGCCCTCGGACAGTTTGCGCAGACGCGACTGCACGTTGCCGCGGAAGTTCACCACCTTGAGGTCGGGCCGCTTGTGCAGGATCTGGGCGCCGCGGCGAAGCGACGCGCTGCCGATCACCGAGCCGGGCGGCAGCTCTTCCAGGCTCTTGGCCTTCAAGGACAGGAAGGCGTCGCGCACGTCCTCGCGCGGCAGCACGCACGGCAGCACGATGCCGTCGGGCAGCACCGTGGGCACGTCCTTCATGGAATGGACCGCCAGGTCGATGCGGCCGTCCAGCATGGACTCGTCCAGTTCCTTGGTGAACAGGCCCTTGCCGCCGATCTCGGCCAGCGGGCGGTTCTGCACCATATCTCCGGTGGTCTGGATCACCTGGATGGCGATGGCGCCGTCTTCGGCCAGCTCGGGCCAGGCGGCGGCCAGGCGGTCGCGGGTCTCGTGGGTCTGGGCCAGCGCCAGCGGCGAGCCGCGCGTGCCGATGGTAAGCCGGGGGTGGTTTGATTTGGACGTCATGGCCTGGCTGTTGTAGGAAAAGCCGACGGTTCTGGAAAGGAATTTTCGCGGTGTTGATCCTGGGCGTGGAAACCTCGTGCGACGAGACGGCGGCAGCGGTGGTGCGGGACGACCGCACCATCCTGTCCGACGTGGTGCTATCCCAGCTGGAAGACCATCGCCCATTCGGCGGCATCGTGCCGGAAATCGCCGCCCGCGCCCACCTGGAACACGTGGATCGGCTGGTGGCCGAGGCCATGGCGCGGGCCGGCATCGGCTTCGACCAGCTGGACGCGGTGGCATGCACCGGCGGACCCGGCCTGATCGGCGGCGTCATGGTGGGGGTGATGACCGCCAAGGCCATCGCGCTGGCCGCCAACAAGCCGTTCCT
>DATJKV010000051.1:0-2223 GCA_035491155.1 Magnetospirillum sp.
CGGACTACCCGCCACGGCCCGGTGATCTCGGACATGATAGCCAAGAGCTTGGCCCAGCCTAGCCAGGTGGTGGCGTTGCGCACCACCGTACTGGAGGCCGACGACCTTACCGCCCAAGCCTTGCTGCGCCTCAACCGCGCCATCGACTGGCGCGGCTTCGCGGCGGCGCTCAAGGACTTCCACGCGCCGGTGCAGAACTTCGCCTATGCCGATACCGGCGGCACCATCGCCTTCGCCACCGCCGGCCGGGTGCCGTTGCGCAAGGGTGGCAGCGGCTTTGCGCCGGCGCGGGGGTGGAGCGGCGACGGCGACTGGACCGGCTGGATTCCGGCCGACAAGATGCCGCAGCAGGTCAACCCCAAGTCGGGCCGCATCGTCAACGCCAACAACAAGGTCACGCCGGAGCGCTACCCCTACTCCATCGCCAGCGAGTGGCCCGAGGCCTACCGCGCCCAACGCATCACCGAGATGCTGGACGCCAAGCCCAAGGCCACTTTGGACGACATGGCGGCCATGCAGTTGGATGCCGTGTCGCTGGCGGCGCTGGAACTGAAGGATTTGCTGGACGCCTCGGCCACCACCGATCCTCGCGCCCAGGAAGCCGCGCGCATGATCGCGGCCTGGGACGGCAAGGCCTCGCGCGAGCGGCCGGAACCGCTGATCTTCGCCGCCTGGCTGGACCAAGTGTGGCACGACATCCTGGCCGACGAGTTGGGTAACGACTTCCCAACCTTCCGCAGCCCACGCCCCTACGTCCTTGCCGGCATCCTCACCAGTCACCGCCACTGGTGCGACGACATCGCCACGCCCGAGCCTGAATCGTGCGACCAGATCGCCGCCCACGCCCTGGAAAAGGCGGTGGCCGACCTGACCGCCCGGCACGGGGCGAACATGACCCAATGGAAGTGGGGCGACGATCATCAGGCCACCTTCGAACACCTCGTGCTGCGCCATGTGCCGGTTCTTGGCTCGCTGACGCGGATATCCATCCCCTCCGACGGCGACAGTTTCACCGTCAATCGGGGCACCTACCGCCATGACGGTAGCTTCCAGCATATCCACGGAGCGGGGTTGCGGGTGGTCTATGACCTGTCCGATCTCTCCAAGAGCCGTTTCATCATCGCTACCGGCCAATCCGGCAACCCGCTGTCGCGCCATTACGACGACCTTGTGACCGCCTGGCGCGACAACTTGGGCATGTCCATCGGCCGGCGGGTGGAGAACGCGGCCATCCTGCGGTTGGAGCCGGGCTATTGAGCATTACCCTCGCTGACATCCAGTCGGCGGCAGAATCCATCGCCGGGGCGGTGATCCGTACCCCGTCGGTGGAGGCGCGCGCGCTCGCAGGGCAGCTTCCCGTCGCCAGCCTGGTGGCGAAGCTGGAGAACCTGCAATTGTCGGGCTCGTTCAAGGCGCGCGGTGCCCTGGTCCGCTTGCAGGCCCTGTCCGAGGATGAGCGCCGCCGCGGCATCGTCGCCATGTCGGCGGGCAACCACGCGCAAGGCGTGGCCCTGCACGCCCAGCGCTTAGGCATTCCGGCCACCATCGTCATGCCGCGTCAGACTCCGTTCACCAAGGTGGAACGCACCCAGGCCCTGGGCGCCACCGTGGTGCTGGAGGGCGAAGGGCTGGCCGAGGCCGGCAGCCATGCCCAAGCCCTGGCCGAGGCGCACGGTTACACCTTCATCCATCCCTATGACGATCCCCGCATCATCGCCGGGCAAGGAACCATCGGCCTGGAGATGCTGGCCGACCACCCAGAGCTGGACATCCTGGTGGTCCCGGTCGGTGGCGGTGGCCTCATCTCGGGGATCGCGCTGGCGGCCAAGGCCCTGAACCCCGCCATCCAGATCATCGGGGTGCAGGCGGTGGCCTACGCCACCATGGTGCGGCGCCCGCCCGCCCACTCCTTCCCGCCCGCCTCGGTCCAGACCCTGGCCGAGGGCATCGCCGTCAAACGCCCCGGCGGCCTGACCAAACCGCTGATCGAGCAATGGGTGGACGACGTGGTGTCGGTGGACGAGACCGGCATCGAACGCGCCGTCGAATTGCTGGTGGAGCGCCAGAAGCTGGTGGTGGAAGGAGCCGGCGCCGCACCGCTGGCCGCCATGCTGGCCGACCCCGACCGCTTCGGTGGCCGCAAGGTGGGCATGGTCGTCTCGGGCGGCAACATCGACAACCGTCTGCTTGCTTCCATCCTGATGCGCGGCCTGGTCCGCGCCG
>DATJKV010000052.1:0-1594 GCA_035491155.1 Magnetospirillum sp.
AATAAACCAAGATGGAATGCCAAGATGGACGACAATACCCAGCAGCTGGCCAAGGCGGTAATCGACGCCGCGCGCCGCATGGCGGTGCATTACGGCTTGTGGTTCGCCAACGCCGCCAACCGCTTCGGCATCGACAAGGCGCTGGAGATGGAGCAAGACGCCGGCGACCGCGCCACCGCCATCATGCTGGACCGCCTATGCGCCACCTTGGGCGCCGACAAGGGCGAGGACGGCCTGCCCACGGCGCTCACCGGCCTGGGCGAGGAAAAGCTCGCCAAGCTGCTGGAAGCCATGGCGGTGAACTGGCTGGCGCTGGACGGCGTGTGGTTCCAGGCGGTGGAAACCCGCGAAGGCATGGACCAGGCCAAGGCGGTCAACGATTCCTGCTGGGCCCACTTCTCGCCGCTGGAGGCCGCCCGCATCAAGGAGCTGCGGGACCTGCCCGAGGCCGGCGGGCTGGAGGCCCTGGCCAAGACCTTCCTGCACCGCATGTACGGCGCCATCAACGAGCAGAAGGTGTTCTTCGAACCCGACGGCGCTCTGGTCATGCAGATGACCAAGTGCCGGGTGCAGAACGCCCGGAGCCGCAAGGGCCTGCCCGATTACCCGTGCAAGTCGGCCGGCGTGGTGGAGTACTCGACCTTCGCCGCGACGGTGGATGCGCGCATTACCTGCGAATGCATCGCCTGCCCGCCCGACCCGCACCCGGCCGACTATTTCTGCGCCTGGCGCTTCCGGCTGAAGGAAGAGGCCTAGCGATTACCCACAAGCGCCCCCCCAAATGTTGGCCTGATCTGTCCCTGAACATGCCGGTGAATTGCACGCCAGCATGACGACTGTTAATATATGAAGTATCTGCGGGCTCTCCGCAGAAGGGGCGCCCCAGAAGTGGGGACGTAGAACCATGGGGGACGTTGTCGCCACAGCCGGCGGACCGGCCGGGCCCTCCGGCAGAGCCGCTCCCATCCTGGGCCGCCTGATGCTGGGCGTGGTGCTGGTCAACCTGTTCGTCGGTGTGCTGGTGGGCGCGTCGGTGCGCCAGAGCCTGCTGCAATACGAGGAGGCCGCCGCCACCACCTCGCGCAACCTGGCGCGGACGACCGAGCAATATGTCGCCGACCTGATCGAGAAGATCGACTATCTGCTGTTCGACACGGTGGATACGGTCGAGGCCCAATTGCGCGAGGGCGGGATCGCCGTGCCGAGCACCGACCGGTTCATCACCGAGCGCCAAGGCATGCTGGGAATGCTGGAGGCCATCCGGGTGGCCGACGACCAGGGCCTTGCCATCCTGGGCACGGCCCCCTCGTCCACGGTGCCGCGTACCCTGACCGACCGCGATTATTTCATCCAGCAGCGCGAGCGGCCCGGCACCGGCCTCTATATCTCGGATTCGCACGTCAGCAAGGTCACCGGGCGCTGGTCCATTTTCTTGTCGCGGCGCATCAACCGTCCCGACGGCAGCTTCTTCGGAATCGCCTATGCGGTCATCCCGCTGGACAGGGTCGAGGAACACTTCGCCCGCATCGACGTGGGCGGGCGCGGCGGCATCTCGCTGCGCGACGAGAGGATGGGCATTCTGGCGCGCCACCCC
>DATJKV010000053.1:0-2939 GCA_035491155.1 Magnetospirillum sp.
CGGTATAGGCCAGGAAGATGGACGACAGCGACAGGCCCATCAGGCCGGCATAGAGCCAGAACACGCCCTGGGCGGTCGAGGCGCGCATGCTGCCGATCTTGGCGGCGAACACCATAACCACAACGACGGGCGCGAAGATCACCACCCACTTCAGGGGGGTGCCGAACAGCGTCATCATCGCTTGCGGGCTCATGGACACCAGCAGCGCGACGATACCGGTCAACGCCAAGCCGGAAGCCATGTAATTGTAGACTTTCAGCATGTACTGCCGCAGGCCCACGTCGATCTGCGCGGCCTCTGCTTGCGCGGGCGTCATGTATTTGCGATCGGAACCGAAGGCCATTGCTTAAACCTCAGTCTGGGGTGGAATTCGGCCCAACCAATATGGCGCAGTTCGGGGGGGAATCAAGCAAAGCCCGGTGAAATCATTCTCCCCGCAGCAGCGGCGCCGCTTTGGCACGCATGGCGGCGAAGGTGCCGGCGAAGCCGGCCAGCAGGCTGGCGGCCACGCAGGCGGCCACCGTGGTGGCGGCGATGCCGGGCAGCAGGACCCAGTCGGCGTGCATGACGAAAACCAGGATAGCCCAGGCGGCGGTGGCGCCGATCAGCCCGGCGAACAGGCCGGTGGACAGGCCGACGATGCCGAATTCCAGCAGCCACGCCCGCCACAGATCGGCACGGGTGGCGCCCAGCACCTTCAGCACGACCGCCTCATAGACGCGGCGGCGGTGGCCGGCCATGACCGCGCCAGCCAGCACCAGGGCGCCGGCGGTCAGCGTCACCAGGGCGGCCAGGCGCACCGCCATGTCGGCGTTGGCGATCATCTCGCGCACCGCCATCAGCGCCTCCTTGACCCGGATGGCCGAGACGTTGGCCAGCCGGTCGGTCACCGCCTTCTCGATGGCGGCCTCGCTGCTCTCGGCGGCGTGCACGGTGGCGATCCAGGTGTGGGGCGCCCCGGCCAGGGCGTTGGGCGGCAGGATGAAGGTGAAGTTCATGTTGAGGGTGGACCACTCGATGTCGCGCAAGCTGGCGATGCGTACCTCCATCTCGCGGCCCAGCACGTTGATGCCCAGACTGTCGCCCAGCTTGAGGCCGAAACCCTTTGCGATGGTGGCATCCACCGAGGCGAGCGGCGGCCCGGCATAATCCTCGGCCCACCATTTGCCCTCCACCAGGCGGGTGCCCTTGGGCGGCGTGGCTGCGGCGGTAAGGCCGCGATCGCCGCGAATGGCCCATTCCGCCTCGGGCGCGATGACGGCTTCGGCCACCGGTACGCCGTTGATGCGGGTGATGCGGCCGCGCACCATGGGCGCCTCGTCGATGCGCGCGGATGGGTCGATGGAGCGCACCACGCGGGCGAAGTCCTCGCGCTGGTCGGGCTGGATGTCGATGAAGAAGAAACTGGGCGCCTCGGCGGGCAGGCGCTCGCCGAATTGGCGAGCCAGGTTGCCCTCGATCAGGGCGATGGCCACCAGCACGGTGAGGCCGAGGCCCAGGCTGAGGACCACACTCACCACCGCGCTGCCCGGCCGGTGCAGATTGGCCAGGGCCAGCCGGCCGGTGGGATGGGCGAGCACACCGGTGCGGCGGGCCGACAGTCGGGCCGCAGCCCATGACAGGCCGGCGGCCAGCCCGCGGAACAGCGCCAGCGTCGCCAGGGCGGCTGCCACGAACGCGGCGGCAAGGCCGGGTCGCTCGGCCGAGCCGATGGCCAATGCCATCAGGCCCAGCGCCGCCACCGCCATCACCACCAGCGAGCGGCGGTCGGGCCAGCGGGCCAGCGGCACCACCGCCTGCCGGAACAGGGCGGTGGCCGGTACCATCTTGGCGCGGGCCAGCGGCCACAGGGTGAAGACGCTGGCGGTCAGCACGCCGAAGCCGGCCGCCACCGCCAGCGGCCCGGGATACAGGCCGATTCGGGCGGCCAGCGGCAGTTTGTCGCCGGCCAGCTTGACCACCAGCAACGGCACGGCGGCTCCCACCGCCAGCCCGGCGACGATGCCGATGCCGGCCAGCAGCGCCACCAGGCTGGCATAGGTGGCGAAGATCAGCCGCGACGGCGCCCCCACCGATTTCAGCACGGCGATGGTGGGGGTGCGCCCGTCCAGATAGGCCTTGACCGAATTGGCCACGCCGATGCCGCCCACCAGCAAAGCGGTCAGCCCCACCAGGGTCAGGAAGGCGGCCAGATTGTCGAGGAAGCGGCCCACGCCGGGCGCCGCGTCCGAAGTGTCGCGCAACTGCCAGCCGGCTTCGGGGAAGCGCTGGCCCAGCCGGGCCTTGGCTTCGGTCGGGGTGATTCCCGGCTCCAGCACCAGGCGGTAGGTCCAGCGGATCAGGCTGCCCGGCTGGTCCAGCCCGGTTTCGGGCAGCGCCGCCAACGGCACCATCAGGCGCGGTCCGAAGGCCAAGGCGGTGGCGACGCGGTCGGGTTCCTTGACGATCAGGGCGCGGATTTGTAGCCGGGCATTGCCCACCTCCACCACGTCGCCCAGCTTCAGCCCCAGCCCGAACATCAAATTGGGATCGGCCACCGCGCCCAGTATGCCGTCCCGGCGGGCCAGCGCCTGATCCACCGGCATGGGCGGGTCCAATTCCAGCGTACCGGCCAGGGGATAGGCGCCGTCCACCCCCTTCAGTTCCACCAGCCGGCGGCTCTCGTTGCCGACCGAGCGGGCCATGGCGCGCATCTCCAGGCCCTCGGACAAGGTGCCCATGGACGACAGCGCCGCCCGTTGTTCGGCATCGATGGGGCGATAGCTCTGCCGCAGGTCCAGATCGCCGCCCAGCATCTTGCGCGAGTCTTCCTTCAGCGCCGTGTGGAAGGCGGCCCGCAAGGACCCGGAAGCGGCGATGGCGGCGACGCCCAAAGCGAGGCACGCCATCAGGATGCGGAAGCCCTTTATCCCGCCCCTCAATTCCCGACGGGCATAGGT
>DATJKV010000054.1:0-1592 GCA_035491155.1 Magnetospirillum sp.
CCGTTGGTGTCCAGCAGGCGGAAATGCTCGGCCCGGCTTTCCATGCTGCCGCGCCCGGCGCCGGGGGCCAGGTATTCCTCGCGGCTGATGGCGCCATCGTGGTTGGTGTCCAGCTTGTCGAACACCTTCTGATCGGCACGATGATGGTACGCCATGAATTCCTCGCGGCTGATCACACCATCGTGGTTGGTGTCCATCTCATTCATCAGCCGGCGCACCTGCGCCGACACCGCCCCGGTGGACTTGGCCGATGGCTGGGACGGGGGTGAGGCCTGGGATGGGGGCGATGCCTGGGATGGGCTCTCGGCCTGGGCGGCCAGCGGGGTGAGGAGTGCCATAAGCAGTGCGGCCAGACGCATGGCAGGCTCTTTCATTTCAGAGTTCCACCCCCCGCATATAAGGAGGCGAAGGCGCCCTTTGTTCCCCAGACGTTTGCCCCTATACTCCGCGCCATGTCCCCCCCCTCCCCTCCCCGATTCGTCCTGCCGCACGTCCCCGCTTTGGTGGTGGGGGTGAAGGGGGCCGTGCTGTTGGACACCGATGGCGAGTTCCATCGCCTGAGCCTCGCCCAGGCGAGTTCGCGGGCCCGCGACCTGTCGCCGCTGGTGTGCCACATTCCAGCCGTGGCCGGGCGGCTTGGGCTGGAGCATTTCCCGGCGCTCGACATCCTGGAACTGTTCGCCTTCGTCCGCCCCGCCCGCTTCTGCCTACCCACGGTGAAGGGGGTGATGGAGGCGCTTTGCCTTGCCCGCCCGGCCGATCCCGAGGACGAGGCCGAAGGGCTGTTCCGCTGTGCCCGCAAGCTGCTGGAGGAACTGGCGGCCAATACCAACGCGGACGCCGCTGTCCGCGCCGCCGACACTCGTTCCATCGCCTGGGCCATGGCGCGGGCGGGCTGGAGCTGGAGCACCGCCGTGCTGGCGGCGCTGGGGGTGCAGGGCGAGACTCGCAACAACGGCCTGCGGGTGTGGGAGCGCCTGCCCGAATGGTCCGAGCATGCCCCCGAGCCGCCGCCCGGCAACGTGCCGGTGGACCCGGTGGAAGCGCGCCAGCGCCTGGCCGCCATCCTGGGCCCCAATGCCGAGCAGCGGCCGGCCCAGGCCGATTATGCGTCCGCCGCGACCCATGCCTTCCAGCCGCGCGACCGCGCCGGCGAGCCGCGCATGGTGCTGGCCGAGGCCGGCACCGGCACCGGCAAGACGCTGGGCTACATCGCCCCGGCCAGCCTGTGGGCCGAGAGAAACGGCGCCCCGGTGTGGATCAGCACCTTCACCCGCAATCTGCAACGCCAGCTGGACACCGAGCTGGACCGCCTGTTTCCCGACCCGCTGGAAAAGGCGCGCCGGGTGGTGGTGCGCAAGGGCCGCGAGAACTATGTCTGCCTGCTGAATTACGAAGAGCAGATGATGCGTAGCCGCGCCAACGAGGCGGTGGCCACCGGTCTGATGGCGCGCTGGCTGCTGGCGACGCGGGACGGCGACATGGTGGGCGGCGACTTCCCCGGCTGGCTGTCGGACCTGCTGGGCCGCGCCCGCACCCTGGGGCTGGCCGACCGGCGGGGGGAGTGCATCTTCTCGGGCTGCCCGCACTTC
>DATJKV010000055.1:0-2384 GCA_035491155.1 Magnetospirillum sp.
GATGGAGATGGCAAGCCATCTGGATCACGTGGTCCTGTTCTCGGGCGACGGCGATTTCCGCCGGCTGGTCGAGGCGGTCCAGCGCAAGGGCGTGCGGGTGACGGTGGTGTCCACGGTGCGCTCGCAGCCGCCCATGGTGGCCGACGAGCTGCGGCGCCAGGCCGATACCTTCCTGGAGCTGCTGGACCTGGAGCCGCAGATCGCCCGCGCCCAGTTCCATCGCGAGGACCGCTCGCCTCCCCCGTACTCCCAGGACGAAGACTTGTCGTGACCACAGCCGCCGCCAAAATGGCCGACGCCCTGGCGATGCCGGGGCGCGACTGCCCCCTGTGCCCCCGCCTGGTTCAGTTCCGCACCGAGAACCGCGCCGCCTTCGCCGACTGGCACAACGCACCGGTGCCGTCCTTCGGCAGCCTGACCGCGCGATTCCTCTTCATCGGCCTGGCCCCCGGCCTGCGCGGAGCCAACCGCACCGGCCGGCCGTTCACCGGCGACTATGCCGGCGACCTGCTCTACCCCACGCTCAAGGCCTTCGGCCTGGCCGAGGGCGAGTACGGGGCCTCGCCCGATGACGGCTTCACCCTGGTGGACGCCCGGATCAGCAACGCCGTGCGCTGCGTGCCCCCGCAGAACAAGCCGTTGCCGGCCGAGTTCGCCGCCTGCCGCCCCTTCCTGCTGGCGGAGATGGCCGCCATGCCCAACCTGCGCGGTCTGTTCGCCATCGGCCGCGACGCCCATGACGCGGTGCTTTCTGTGCTGGGCCTCAGGAAGGCGGCCTATTCCTTTGCCCACGGCAAGGTCCATTCCCTGCCCAACGGGCTGGTGCTGACCGACAGCTACCATTGCTCGCGCTACAACACCAACACCGGCCGGTTGACCGAGGCCATGTTCCACCAAGCCGTCCGCGCATTGGTGGACTCCGCCGCCTAGAGCGCGATGACATTAGGGCGGCGCAGGAATGCGCCGCCCTAGACATTGGTTCTACGCCCACCGGCAAGGTTAACTGATTTTTGACAGGGCCGATGAGAGTGTGGAAAGCGAGTAGGTGGCGCGGGCGGCGCCGTGGACGGGAGGGCGCCATGACGGTCAACCGCATTGAATGGACCGACGAATACAAGCTGGGCATCCCGGTCATCGACCGCGAGCATCGCGAGTTGCTGGACGTCTGCAACGAGTTCCTCGACGCCGTGCAGCACGGCGAGCCCATTCCCCGGCTTGCCGCCATCCTGGACCGCATGCTTCTGTTGACCCGAGCCCACTTCGTCGGCGAGGAGCGCATGCTGGATCGTCACGGCTACCCTGGCCTGGCCGCCCACAAGGCCGAGCATGACCATCTGCTGGTGCAGGCCGAGGCGCTGAAAGCCCGCTATCTGGACGTTTCACAGGAAGAAGAGCTGCGCCACCTGACCATGGAGACGGCGGATTTCCTGCAGACCTGGCTGCTCGACCACATCCGCACCAACGACCGCCCCTACCGCCCCTTCCTGATGAGCCTTTACTAGCTCGATACCTCCCTGGAGCGCCGGCACCCCCGTGCCCATATGGCAGGGGAAGCCAGCAGCACAGCCAGGAGGCGCCATTGTCCGTCGCCAGCCGCGGAACCAAGCATCGCTGCCCCCATTGCGGAGCCGCCTTCTACGATTTGGGGCGTGACCCCATCGTCTGCCCCAAATGCCAGACCCCCTATGTGGAAACCTCGAAGATGCCGGTGCGTGCCAGCCATCGGCCGCGCCCTGTCGCGCCGGCGCCCGCCGTCGAGGCCGAGGAGGAAGAAGCCGCCGCCTTTGACGAGGACGAGGTGATGGAACACGACGAAGACGAGGCCGGCGACACCTTGCCTGACGAGCACAACGAGCAGGATGAAGACTAGGCTCCGGACTCGTTAAGCGGCCGGAACATCACCAGCGCGTCGACGTATCCATGGTGAGGGTGATGGAAGGCTTGCGGCAGACGGCCAACGATCTCGAAGCCGAAGGACTCCCACAGCGCCACGGCACGGGTGTTGGTGCTGACGACGAAGTTGAACTGCATGCCGCGATAGCCGCGTTGCTTCGCATGGTTCAAGGAGTGCTGACACATGGCGCGGGCAACACCGCGACCCGTTGCAGCCGCACTCGTCATATAGCCGCAATTGCAAATGTGGTTGCCACCACCGGCCTGGTTGGCCCGAATGTAATAGGTGCCGATGATCTCGCCATCTTCCTCGGCGACAAAGGTTTCCCGATCGCCCCCGAGCCAATAGGCAAGAGCATCAGCTTCGGTCATAGCCCGATCCAGCGCATATGTTTCGCCCGCACGGATCGTCGGGCCAATAATGCGCCAAATCGACGGAGCGTCGTTCATGCGAGCGGGGCGGATGTGCATTTGGGTCGACATCCTACAGG
>DATJKV010000056.1:0-3881 GCA_035491155.1 Magnetospirillum sp.
ATGCTCATGGTGGTCCCCATGGTGATCATGGTGGTGATGACCGCCCGGCCGACGGAAAACCAGGACCAGGTCACGTGCCGCGCGCAGGGCGAACACCATGCCCAGACCTGCCAGCAGGACGAAGCTGAACCGCTCGCTCCACAGCACCGCCGATTGGGTGTCGTGCGGCAGCCAGCCGGCAACCGCCACCAAACCGCTGACCAACAGCACCGCCACCATGCCCTGGCACAGGGAGGAGGCCGCCGCCAGCCAGAGACCGCGCCCCAGCCGGCTTTCGTGGGTCAGCAGATAGGTGGCGATCACCGCCTTGCCGTGCCCCGGCCCGGCGGCGTGAAAGACGCCATAAAGGAAACTGACGACCACCAGCGTCCAGGTAGCGGCGGCGGACCCGCCGGCCTGCAAGGCCCGCAGATCGCCGGCCAGTTCGCGGTGGAACAGCCGCTGCTGGTCCAAAATCCAGGCGACCGCCTGTTGCCAGGCACTCGGCTCGCCGACGAAGCTCGACATGTCCGCCGCCGACACCGGTGACAGCCACAGGAGCACCGGGACAAGGCAGAGGGCGGTCAGGGCTGGGCGTCGCATCGGATTTCCACTTTCTCGGCGAATTGAGCACCCAGGCCATCTCCACCGCTCTGGGTGCGGTCGAGCGCGGCAGCGGCGGCCACCGCCTTGGGATCGGGCTTCGCGGGCCGCAGGTCGAACCGGCATCCGGGCGGCGCGCCGACCAGACGAACGGCGTCCTTCTTCTCGGCGTGCAGCATTTCGATGAAATAGGTCGGATCGAACACCGAATAGGTGAGCGCGCCCCCGCGCGGCGACACAGCTTCCACCAGCGGCGCGACGAAGGTCATCTGCAGCCGGTGGCCCTCCATGCGGGCCGATTTCTCCGTGGGAACGGCAATGGCGATGTCGCGGCCGCCCAGACGCACGCGGGTGAAGTAGCCCCAGTCCTTGAGGTTATGCAGGATGCGGGCGATCACCGAATCCATCTTTTGCTGCTCGCCCTTCTGCACCGTTTCGGCGGTGTAGAACTCGTCGAACAGCCAACTCTCCCTCAAGCCGGTCACCCGGCCGGAGGGATCGAACAGCACCTCCACCGACACGTCGATCCAGGCATGGGGGTGCGCGGCGGCCACCATGGGCCATCCCAGGCCCGCCGCCAATGCCGCGCATACGACCAAACGCTTCACACCTTGCCCTCCGGCAACCCGCCCCCGAATGAAGGCGGGGGAAGGCGGCCAAATTGTGGCAAGGCGATCAGGTCTTCAACATGAGTTCTTCCGGCAGGCCGATATTATCGGGTGGCTCAGGCCAGAACCTGACGGCGGAACCGCAGGCGGATCGCCAGCCCGGTGAGCGCGGCGCCGAACACCAGCGCGTACGCGCCCAGCCACCACGTCAACACCACCGCCCCGGTGACGGGGACGAGGAACAGCAGCAGGCCCAGCGCCACCGAGACCACGCCCGCCAGCCCCATCAGCCAGCGGCCATCGTCGAGGCGGAAAGCGGCGACCACCGAGACCACTCCGCTCACCAGCGCCCATGCCGCCACAATGAACACCAGCACCACCACGGTGATGGCGGGCCAGAACAAGGCAATCAGGCCGGCGGCAATGTCGAGCACGCCTTCCAGCAGCAGCAAGCCCCAGCGCTCGTGCTGCCGCGCCGCCCTGAAGCCGGCGACAATGTCGAAAATGCCGTCGATCAGCATGTAGACGCCGAAGACAAGGACCAGCGCCGCCATGCTCAGGCCCGGCGCCAGGAACGCAATGACGCCGAAGGCAATTCCGGCCAGCCCCCGGATCAGCACCGCCCACCAATTGCTGGCCAGGCGGGCGCTCATGGCCTCATCGGCGAAATCGGCAAAGGGTCCAGCGACATGTGCATCAGCCATAGCGAAGCCCTCCATTCGCGATCTGACCGCAAATGGCGCGACGCCTGGGCCGGTTCCCGAACTATTGGCGGTAGAGCTGACGAGCGGTTCCTTTGGGGAGGGGGTCCAGCCTTATTTGATTGGCGGATTTCCTGGAATGCGTCCGCCTTCTGCTGTTGAGCCGAAGCAGGTCTCGTCGCACCCACGTGGCGCGCGGGGAACCGTAAGGCAAAAACAGGATCCCTTGCCTGGGATGCTGCGCACCGTCAAAGGATGATCGAGGAGGAGCGACAGCCGCCGGACGATGGAAAGTCCCAGGCCAAGGCCCTTTGCCCGGTCCCGCTCAGGGTTGCCCACCTGTTGGAACTCCTCGAATACCCTTTCCACGTCTTCGGGGGCGATGCCGACGCCGGTATCGTAGACTTCGATGCGGACGGAGGTGGCCGTAGACCGGCAGCCAACCAGCACCTTCCCCGAGGGGGTGTATTTGATCGCGTTGTCGATGAGATTACGCAGGACGCTTGTCAGCAGCCAGGGATCGCTTCTCACCCAGCACGAGCTGGGCACGAATTTGAGCCTGAGGTCCTTGGACCGAGCCGCCGCGGTGCTCTCGTCTTGAAGCTTCCTCATCCACTCGCCCAGCGCGAAATTTTCGGGGGCGGGTGTGACCACGCCGGCGTCGAGGCGCGAAAGGTCGAGAATGCCGTCCAATATGTCCCTGAGAGCATTGGTCGCATGCTCGATGTGGGTGGCGATGGCCGCTTCCGGACGGCCTTCCAGCTTGGCCGAAAGGCTCGCGGTCAGCAGCATCAGCGACTGCGTTGGCTGACGCAAATCGTGGCTGGCGGCGGCGAGGAACTGGCTTTTGACGACATTGGCGCGTTCCGCCTCCTTGCGCGCGGCCTCGGCGACCGCTTTCGCCTTTTCCGCCGCCTTCGCCCTTTCGATGGCAAGAATGGCCGCGCCCCGCTCCGTCATCGCGCCGATCAGAAGCAAGGAGGCGCTGCAAAGGGACAGCAGGATCAGCTGAAGCCACAGCAGCGCGCCGATGGGTTGCCCCGGCGTTATGGCCAAGGTCCATGCCACTGCCAGCGCCGCCGCCTCGGCCATGACGGTCACCGCCTCCCGAGGCCGCAGGCGCAGCACGGCCCACGCCAAGGGAATGGCCAAAAACGTGGTGATGGGCAGATACTCGATGCCGACGCTCGCCAACGTTCTGGCGTACAGGTGCGCGGCATAGAGAGCCACGACGACCATCATCAACGCTCCCGCGAACTCAAGGGGGCGGGCCGGCGATCGGGTTGGGGCGCGCCTGCCCGCCCAGTCGAGTATGAGCGGCAAAACCACCAGCGTGCCGGCAGAATTACCGATCCACCAGACCTGCGACAGCACCGTATAATTGCTCCATGGGGAAAGGCCGCCCAGGGTCAGGCTGAGAACGCCGCTGCTCGCCGCTAAAATTGGCGCCACTGCGGCGACAAGGACGATAACCACTGCGTCGCGGACTCGGGCGACTTCGCCGACCACCCCCAGATGCCGCAAGGCCATCCCACCGAGGGCGGCCTCCAAGCTGCTTCCGGCGGCAATGCCAACGGCAATGGCCGCGGGGACATCGGCGAACAGATAATTGGCGAAGAACGCCCCTAGGAAGATTACGGGCCACAGGCGCGGCCCCCACAAGGCAAGGGCGCCGATGGCGAGCCCACTGGCCGGCCAAATGGGTGAAACCGCCCCGTGGACGGCGGCCCAGGTAAAGCCGAGCTTTGCGAGGGCGAGATACGCCAGGAACAATCCTGCGGAGCCAATCGCGCGCGCCACGCCCGGTCGGTTCGCCAAACGCGCCGCGATGCCTGTCATGCCTCGCGCCTCCCCCCGCTGTTAGGCTGATCGGATATACGTACGAGCACAAATGTGCGCTCGCCCCCCCTAGCGCAACGCGACATGCGGCGATTCAGCCCCAGCTGAACCCCGATCGGCTTCCGAATTGGTCCGACTTGGGCAGCCTGAA
>DATJKV010000057.1:0-2932 GCA_035491155.1 Magnetospirillum sp.
CGCGCTTTTCCACACCGGTGAAGACGTTCTTGAACTGAACCATGCCAGCGTTGGTGAACATCAGCGTGGGGTCGTTGCGCGGCACCAGGGGACTGGATTGCACGACCTCGTGGCCGTTCTTCGCGAAGAAGTCCAGGAAGGTGCGGCGGATGTCGTTGGCGGTCTGCATGGCCTCTACCGTATTCAAGCCGGGGGTTTCCGGGGCGAACCGGCTTTTTAACCCGCCGCAAACCTCCGTGTCCAGTTGGCGTCTTTCCTGAGGTCCGTTATGCTGGCCTCATGCATGTAATACGCGCCTTGCTTTCGACGTTACCGCTGTTGCTGGCACCGACCATCGCCGGGGCGGGCTCCTTGCGCTGCGCCGAGGACGGCGACGGCGGAGCCTGCGTGTGGGGCAAGGCCGAGGGTTTCGAAGCCGATTCGGTGCAGGTGCGCGGCCTACGCGTCCAGCTGATGGGAATCGCCGCACCGGGGGCGCGCGACCTGTGCACCAACAAGACCGCCAAGGACGAATTCGCCTGCAACCGCCCCGCCCGCAAGCGCATGGCCGAACTGGTGGCCAAGGGCGTCGCCTGCGACCTGTTCGACATGGCCGGTGACACCCTGTACGGCCGCTGCAAGGTGGCGGATGGCGATTTGGGCCGGCTGCTGGTGGCGTCGGGCGTGGTGCGCTCGGTCAAGGACGGCCCCTATGAAGCCGATCAGGCATCGGCTTTGGCCGCCCGCAAGGGATTGTGGGCCGCAGACGTCGTGCCGCCGAAGGAATGGGAGACGCTGCGGCGCAAGGCCGAGCGGGATTAGGGGCCGCCCCGATGGGAGCGGCCCTTTCCGTATCCAGCCTGTTCGGCCCGCTTATTCCTCGACGGTATTGCCGTCCAGGTCGCCCGGGCTGCCGGCCAGGGCGTCCGCCACCAGGCCGGAATTGGTGCGAATGGCGTTCTCGATCTCGGCCGCCACGGCCGGATTGTCGCGCAGATACTGCTTGGCGTTCTCGCGCCCCTGGCCGATGCGGGTGGAGTTGTAGGACAGCCAGGCCCCCGACTTCTCGACCACGCCGGCCTTGACGCCCAGGTCGATCAGCTCGCCCATTTTGGACACGCCCTCGCCGTACATGATGTCGAAATCGACCACCTTGAACGGCGGCGCCAGCTTGTTCTTCACCACCTTGACGCGGGTCTGGTTGCCCACCACCTCGTCGCGATCCTTGATGGCGCCGACGCGGCGGATTTCCATGCGCACCGAGGCATAGAACTTCAGCGCGTTGCCGCCGGTGGTGGTCTCCGGGCTGCCGAACATCACGCCGATCTTCATGCGGATCTGGTTGATGAAGATGACGATGGTCTTGGACTTGGACACCGAACCGGTCAGCTTGCGCAGCGCCTGGCTCATCAGGCGGGCGTGCAGGCCGACATGGCTGTCGCCCATCTCGCCTTCCAGTTCGGCGCGCGGCACCAGGGCGGCCACCGAGTCCACCACCAGCACGTCGACGGCGCCCGAACGCACCAGGGTGTCGGCAATCTCCAGCGCCTGCTCGCCAGCGTCGGGCTGGCTGATCAGCAGCTCATCCAGATTGACGCCCAACTTCTTGGCGTACGTCGGGTCGAGGGCATGCTCGGCGTCGACGAAGGCGCAGGTGCCGCCCTTCTTCTGGGCTTCGGCGATGACGTGCAGCGCCAGCGTGGTCTTGCCCGAGCTTTCCGGGCCGTACACCTCGATGATGCGTCCACGCGGCAGGCCGCCGATGCCGAGCGCGATGTCCAGGCCCAGCGACCCGGTGGAGACCACCTCGGTTTCGACCGTTTCCTTCTGGCCCATCTTCATGATGGAGCCCTTGCCGAACGCCCGCTCGATCTGGCTGACGGCGGCTTCCAAAGCCTTTTGTCTATCCATGGTGTCCTTGTCCACGAGACGCAACACAGCCTGCGACATGGCAGTTCCCCTCATCTATCCCGATCCAGGACCGGATGCAACGCGGTTCTGAAGCCAAGAGTACACACTCCGTTCCGGAACACAACGGGAATGTTCGCATATGTTCCACTTTCTTTCGCCCAGAGTTCCGCTACGTCCTGGCTCCGCGCTCGGATTCTTTCGGATAGGGGGGCCAGAGCCGGTCAAGCGGCAAAAAGCTTGGGACAGCTGTCATCCTTCCCCACATTGACAGCCGGCCGGTCCTGGGCCATGACCAAAGGCAACGAATGCGAGAGGGGAGAACATCCGCATGACCGCCGTGAAGACCGTCGCCACCACGCCGTTTGACGGACAGAAGCCGGGCACGTCGGGCCTGCGCAAGAAGGTCAAGGTGTTCCAGCAGCCCCACTACCTGGAGAACTTCGTCCAGGCCATCTTCGACAGCATCGGCGACGTTGCGGGCAAGACCCTGGCGGTGGGCGGCGACGGCCGCTTCCATAATCGGGCCGCCATCCAGACTATCCTGAAGCTGGCCGCCGCCAACGGCTTTGCCAAGGTGATGGTGGGCAAGTCGGGCATCCTGTCGACGCCCGCCGCCTCGTGCGTCATACGCAAGTACAAGACCTTCGGCGGCATCATCCTGTCGGCCAGCCACAATCCCGGCGGCCCCGACGAGGATTTCGGCATCAAGTACAACATCCCCGCCGGCGGCCCGGCGCCCGAGGGCGTCACCGAGGCCATCTACGCCCACACCAAGGAAATCACCGAATATCGCATCCTCGACGCCGCCGACGTGGACATCGAGAGCATCGGCACCCGCAAGCTGGGCGGCATGGTGGTCGAGGTGTTCGATCCCGTCGCCGATTATGCCGAGTTGATGGGCCAATTGTTCGACTTCGGCACCATCCGCGCGTTGTTCGCTGGCGGCTTCCGCATGAAGTTCGACGCCATGCACGCGGTCACCGGCCCCTACGCCACCGCCATCCTGGAGGGGCTGCTGGGCGCGCCCAAGGGCACCGTGATG
>DATJKV010000058.1:0-1765 GCA_035491155.1 Magnetospirillum sp.
TCCTAAGCGACCGCGCCCACGAGCTGACCCGCCAGCACGACACGATTGCCGCCATCCTGGATCAGGCCGAGCGAGTGGCGAAGCTGGACGAGGGGCGGTAGCGGGCGTCGGCGCCGCAATGCTATACAGGCACCTCCCTTACCTCTGACGGTGCCCGCCCATGCCCCCTATTGTCCGTCGCATCGATGAAAGCGCCGCCATTTCCGTTGCGGTGCAGGCGGCGAAGAGGGATTTGCGCAAGGGGCATGCCGCCATGCTGGGTCTGGCTTCGGTCAAGACCGAGCAGCCGCGCGACCGCGGTTTTACCGCTTGGCTGAAGTTGTCGCGGGCCGCGCTGTCGCAGCAGCTGCCGTCCATCGCCGAGCCGGCCGCGTGCGAGGCGTTGAAGGCGCGGCCCAGTGATCCTGATGCCGCTCTCGCGCTGGCGCGGGCCCTGTTCGACACCGAAGACCTGGAGGCCGCCTTGGTGGCGGCGCGCGAGGCGGCGGGACTGGCGCCGGGAAGCTTCGACGCCGGCTGGCAGGTGATCCTCACCCTGCTCGAGCTGGGCCGCACCGCCGAGGTGCTGGACACCGCCGGCGGGGATGCCGCCCTGCGGGGCATGGCGCTGAGGCGGTTGGGCCGCACCGCCGAGGCGGCCGAAATCCTGGCCGCGATCGGCACTCCGGCCGCCCGGCTGGCGCACGCCCACTGCGTGCACGATTTGGGCCGCAACGACGAGGCGGCCCGGCTCTACGGCCAATTGCTGGATATGGCCGAGGTGGCGGAAGAGGCCTATTGGAGCCTGGTCAATACCCTGGCCGATGGAGGGCGCCTGGCCGAGGCGGCGGCGGCCTATTCCCGTGCCGCCCAGACGCAGCCGGGTTTTTCCAAGCGCTGGCCGGAATTCGTGATCCCGCCCCAATTGCTGGCCGAGCCGGTGGTGTTGCCGCAGGCGGAGGTCGGGGGGCTGTCCATGGCGCTGGGCTTCGTGCCGTTCGAGTTGCCCTCGGTGCCGCTGTCGCCCGCTGTGCTGAAGGCCTATGTGGAGGCCCACTCGCCCCATCGCGTCGGCATCGCCGATCTCAACGCCCGCTTCTTCCAAGCGGTGCGCAACGCGGTGGCGGACAAGAGCACGCCGTTCTCGCTTCCCGACAATGGGGCCTTTCTGGCGGCGGCCGATTTCCTCTCCACCGACAGCCCTGATTTCCTCGATCCCGCTCGTTACGAGCCGGCGGCGCTGGCTTTCCTGGAGCACGCCACCGTGCTGAAGGCGGTGTTCACGCGCCAGTGCGAGCGGATCAAGGCCAATTTCGGCCCCATCCCGTGGCACGCCCGCGCCATGGCCCGCGCCCTGCTGGCCGGAAACCCGCGCGTGGTCGGTCTGTCGGCCATGTTCGACGAGCAGCTGCCGGCCCTGCATGCCGTCGCCCGTGCGGTCAAGGCGCTGGCGCCCCAGGTCGCCTTGGTGCTCGGCGGTGGCGTGTTCACCCGTTTTGGCATCGAGAAGGTACTGGCGCTGCCTTACGTGGACTATGTGGCGCTGCACGACGGCGAGGAGGTGCTGACCGCCCTGCTGGACGCGCTGGCCAAGGGCGATGCTGAACCCGACATTGCCGGGCTGTGCTATCGGCGGGCCGATGGCGGCCTGGCGATCAACGACCAGACCAAGGCGGTGAAGCAGGAAACGGTGCCGCCCGCCGATTTCACCGGCTTCGACCTTGCCGCCTATTTCAATCCGCGCCCTGTGCTGCCGCTGCTCACTTCGCGCGGCTGCTACTGGCGG
>DATJKV010000059.1:0-6753 GCA_035491155.1 Magnetospirillum sp.
ATCTATCCCTGCCTGAACTCCAAGCACGTCAAGACGCCGCCGCAATCCATCGGCGGCACCTGCACCGGCTCGCGCTTCCGCGTGGTGGCCACCGGGCCGACCAAGCAGAAGCTGTTCCTGCTATTCGGCCTGCAGGGCGACGATTGGAAGCTGTGCGAGGCGGGAACGGCGGCCAAGTAAGGCTCAGGCGGCGGAGACGATCCAGCCGCCACCCAGCACCCGTTCGCCCTGGTAGAACACGCAGGCCTGGCCGGGGGCGACGCCCTCTTCCGGCGTGTCCAGCACCACCGTAGCGGTGCCGTCGTCGTGCCGGGTCAGCCGGGCCGGCTTGGGCGGGCGGGTGGAGCGCACCCGCACCTCGACCGGGATGTCGGCGTGCTCGGCCCCGCCCAGCCAGTTGACACGGGCAACCGTGATGGTGGTGCGGCCCAGGGCCTCGCGCGGGCCGACCACCACGCGATTGGTTTCGGCGTCCAGCCGGACCACGTAGAGCGGCTCACCGCCGCCCAACCCCAGGCCTTTGCGCTGGCCGATGGTGTAGTGGATGATGCCCGGATGGCGGCCCAGCACGCGGCCGTCCACGTGGACGATGTCGCCCGGCCGGATGGCGCCGGGACGCAGGCGCTGCACCAGCCCGGCATAATCGCCGTCGGGAACGAAGCAGATGTCCTGGCTGTCGCGCTTGGCCGCCACCGGCAGGTTGTGGCGGGCGGCGATGGCGCGGGTGTCGTCCTTGCTGGGCATGCCGCCCAGGGGGAAGCGCAGGAACTCAAGCTGCTCCAGGGTGGTGCCGAACAGGAAATAGCTCTGGTCGCGGGTCGGATCGACGCCCCTGAGCATCACCGGCCCATCCTCGCGCCGCACATAATGGCCGGTGGCCAGAGCCTGCGCGCCCAGGTCGCGCGCCACCTGGAACAGGTCGCGGAACTTGACCGTCTGGTTGCACAGGACGCACGGGATCGGCGTCTCGCCGCGCAGGTAGGATTCGGCGAACGGGTCGATGACGTCGGCCTGGAAGGTGCTTTCCATGTCCATGACGTAATGGGCGATGCCCAGGGCGTCGGCCACGGCGCGGGCGTCATGGATGTCCTTCGAGCCGCAGCAGGTCTTGGGCCGGCACACGGCCACGCCGTGGTCGTAGAGCTGCAGGGTCACGCCCACCACCTCCCAGCCCTCGTCCTTGAGCAGGGCGGCGGTGGCGGAGGAATCGACGCCGCCGGACATGGCGACGACGATGCGGCCTTTGGCCCGAACCTGAGAAGACTGAACCTGGGTCATGCTGCCCATATAGGCGGGCCGCATGCCCAAAGTCCAGAACGCCGTCAGGCGGCGCGCACCTCGGCCAGGAACTGTTCCACCTCGTGGCTCAGGGCCTCGGCTTGGGCCGCCAGTTCCGAGGCCGATTGCAGCACCACCGACGAGGCGCTGCCGGTCTCCTCGGAGGCCCGCATGACGCCGGTCACGTTGTTGGAGACGTCGTGCACGCCGTGCGCCGCCTCGGCCACGTTGCGGGAAATCTCGCTGGTGGCGGCGGATTGCTGCTCGGCCGAGCTGGCGATGGTGGTGGTGATGCCGTGCACCTCGTCCACTGCGCCGGAAATCTTGCCCACGGCAGCCACCGCCGCCTGCACCGCCGCCTGGATGGTGGCGATCTGGGAGCCGATCTCTTCGGTAGCCCTGGCGGTCTGGTTGGCGAGGCTTTTCACCTCGCCCGCCACCACGGCAAAGCCCTTGCCGGCCTCGCCCGCACGGGCGGCCTCGATGGTGGCGTTGAGCGCCAGCAGGTTGGTCTGGGCGGCGATGTCGTTGATCAGGCCCACCACCTCACCGATGCGGTTGGCGGTGGCGGCCAGCTGGCCCACCGCCTCGTCGGTGCGGGCGGCGTCGCCCGCCACCTCGTTGGTGCGCTGGGCGGCATGGTTGATCTGGCGGGTGATCTCGGAGATGGAGGCCGACAGTTCCTCGGTGGCGGTGGCCACGGTCTGCACGTTGGACGAGGTCTGCTCTGAGGCGGTGGAGACCACGCCAGCCTGGCGGCTGGTTTCCTCGGCAGTGGCCGACAATTGCTGCGAGGTCGCCTGCAATTCGGTGGCGGCCGAGGACACCGCCACCACCATGCCCTTCACCCGCTCCTCGAAGCGGTCGGCCATGGCCTGCATGGTGGCGCGCTTCTCGGCGACCGCCCGGCGCTCGTGCTCCTCGGCCTCGGCGCGCAGGCGCTGGGCCTCCAGGGCGTTGTCGCGGAACACCAGGGCGGTGCGGGCAATGTCGCCCACCTCGTCCTTGCGCTCGGCGCCGAACACCGGGGTTTCCAGGCGGGCGTGGGCGAGGTCGGTCAGGCAGGCGACGATGCGGCGGATAGGCTGCACGATGCCGCGCTGGGCGATCAGAATGCCGAATACCAGGCCGAACACCAGGCCGCCGCCGGCAGCGACACCCATGATGATCTCCAGGCGGTAGGCCTCGGCGTCGGCCTCTTCCTTGATGCGGTCGCCCTTCTTGTCCGTGTAGGTGACGAAATCGTTGACCTTGGCCCGCAACGCGCGCTGCGTCAGGCGGCTCGCGTTGACGGCGGCCAGGATTTCCTGGCGCTTCTCGTCGAGGGCGACGTCGCGGTTGCGGCCCGATACCGCCAGCGATGCATCGAGAGTCTGCCGATAGGCGGCGTAGGCGGTCTCCACCTCGGCCAGCATCTGCGCCTCCTCGGGCGAGGCGCGCTCCTTCAGCCGGCGCAGGCGGTCCTCCAGGGCGACACGGACCTTGCCGATGTTGGCCGTGGCCTCTTCATAGAACGCGGGATTGGCGGCGATGACGAACTCGGCGCGATTCAGCTCGACCACGTTCTCGTTCAGCCGGACGGCAATGCGCACCTGCTCGGCGGCATCGTCGATCTGATTGGCGTTTTGGCTCACCATCCTGAGCCCATTGGCGCCCACGGCGGCAATCATGGCGGCGATGCCGCAGAGCGTCAGAACGACGGCGAGGACCTTCTTCGAGATCGAAAGATTGGCAAGCATAGATCAACCTGAAATAGGGATAAGCTCGCCATCTTTGTGGCATGCCGGCAGGGCATGCAACTAATCTATATTAGTATATTCCAAGGTATGAATTTGGAACTACGCGTTCAGCGTGTCCGCCAGCGTCGATAAACTTTTGGAACGAAATTCGCGGCGATACAGCACCGCCACCACCACGGCGGCGGCCACCAGGAACACCCAGGTCTGGACGAACCACAGCATCATGGCGAGCGCGAAGTAATAGGCGCGCAGGCCGCGATTGAAGCTGTTGGCGGCCAGGCTTTGCAGGCGGGCGGCGTGGCTGGCGAAGATTTCCTTCACCTTGTCCTCGTCGCTGGGCTGCGGAGCGGCGCCCATGATGATGCAGCAGTAATTGAACTGGCGCAGGCACCAGGTGAACTGGAAGAAGGCGTAGACGAAGACCAGCGCCAGCAGCAGCACCTTGACCTCGAACGCCTCGAGCCCCGAGGAACCGGCGAACGGCAGCTCGCGGTAGACGGCGAAGGCCCGCTCGCCCGAGCCCATCAGCGCCACCAGGCCGCCCAGCACCAGGATCGAGGCCGAGGCGAAGAACGCCACCGAACGCATGAGCGATCCCACCAGGGCGGTGTCGGCCACCCGGTTCTCGCGGTCGCACATGACCCGCATCCAGGCGCGGCGATGGCGCACCATCACCGCCGACAGCGACTTGCCCAGCAGGGTACGATGCTCGGCCAGCACGGTGTAGCCGATCCACAGCGTCATGAAGGCCGCGAAGGCGATGATGTCGGTCAGGGGGATGCCGTGGATCATGGATGCACCGCCAAAATCAAAGCCGAAAACGTGGATGGCCGGGACAGGCCCGGCCATGACGTCCTTCCGTGGGCTCCCCTAGTCCCGTTCGTCGATCCAGGCCATCTGGATGGCCTCCAGGATCTTCTCGTTGGACTTGTCAGGGGCGTCGTCGAAATCGGGCAGCGCGCACACCCAGGCGTGCAGATCGGTGAACCGCAGGTTCACGTTGTCCGCGTCGGGATGAGCTTCCTCAAGCGCGATGGCGATGTCGAGGACGTCCGTCCACTTCATCTTACTTCTTGTCCACGGCCATGTTGCGGGTGACCGCTGGCACGGTGACCTCCAGGCCGTCCAGCTCGGAGCGCATGATGATCTGGCAGCCCAGGCGGGACGTGCTGGTCAGGCCGAAGGCCAGGTCGAGCATGTCTTCCTCGTCCTCGGAGGCGGGGTTCAGCTTGTCGTACCATTCGGGGGAGACCACGATATGACAGGTGGAACAGGCGAGCGAGCCTTCGCAGGCGCCTTCCAGATCCACCTTGTTGCGGTGGGCGATTTCCAGCACGGACAGGCCCTCGGGGGCCTCCACCTCAAGGCGGGCGCCATCGGGCTGGACAAAGGTCATCTTGGGCATGGGTGCGCTATCCTTGGTCTGAACCCCGGCCGGATTGGTACGATCGGCGGCCCGGGCTGGTTCGATCCCCTAAATTCACAATGACGCCCTCAAGCGGCGGACGCCGATCTCCGGACCTTGCGGTCCTGAGCCCGGCGTTACTCGTCGCCCCCCATGGCGTCGTCGAGGCGGTCGACCGACACGCCGGCCAGCGCCTGGCGGATGCCGCGGTCCATGCGCTTTTCGGCGAAGGACTTGGTGGCAAGCTCCAATTGCTCGACCGCCGCGTTGACGGCGTCGCGGTCGGTTCCCGCGCAGGCGTCGTCGACAAGCTTCAACGCTGCATCGATACCCTGCCGTTCGTCTTGCGACAAGAGGTCTGCATCGACCGCCAGGGCCGACTGCACCGCGAGCGCCGACCGCTTGGCCTCGACCACGGCTTCCGCCAGCAGGCGCTGGGTCATATCGTCTCGGGCATTTTCCAGCGAGGCGCGCAGCATGTTCGCCATTTCATCCTCGCTCAGGCCGTACGAAGGCTTGACCGCCACCTGCTGCTCGACTCCCGTGGTCATCTCCTTGGCCGAGACGGTCAGCAGGCCGTCGGCATCTACCTGGAAGGTGACGCGGATGCGCGCCGCGCCCGCCGCCATGGGCGGGATGCCGCGCAGCACGAAGCGCGCCAGCGAGCGGTTCTGGTCCACCATCTCGCGCTCGCCCTGGACCGCGTGGATGGACATGGCGGTCTGGCCGTCCTGGTAGGTGGTGAATTCCTGGGCCATGGCAACGGGGATCGGCGTATTGCGCGGGATCACCTTCTCAACGATGCCGCCCATGGTCTCGATACCGAGCGATAGCGGCGTCACGTCCAGCAGCAGGGTGTCCGAGCCGCGGGTCAGCGCCTCGGCCTGCAACGCCGCGCCCACCGCCACCACCTCGTCCGGGTTGATATTGGACAGCGGTTCCTTGCCGAAGAATTCGGCCACCTTGGCGCGCACCAGCGGCATGCGGGTCGAACCGCCCACCAGCACCACGCCGTTGATGTCGGCCACGTCGATGCCGGCGTCCTCCACCACGTTGCGGCAGATGTCGATGGTCCGCGCCACGAAGGGTTCGGCCAAAATCTCCAAGGTGGCGCGATTGAGCGCATGGCGCGACGGCTTGCCGTCCACCTCGATCATCCATTCGCCGCCATCGCGCCCCGTAAGGCATTCCTTGGCCACACGGGCGGTCATCAGCGCCTGCTTGGCCTCGCCGGCCGAGATGGTCTGCTCACCCAGGTTCTTGGCGCGCTCGGCGAGGAAATGCTCGGCCACCGCGTGGTCGATGTCGTCGCCGCCCAGCACGGCGTCGCCGCCGGTGGCCTTCACCTGGAAGACGCCCTTTTCCATCTTGAGGATGGAGATGTCGAAGGTGCCGCCGCCCAAATCGTAGACGGCGTACAGCCCCTCCACCGAATTGTCGAGGCCGTAGGCCAGCGCGGCGGCGGTGGGCTCGTTGACCAGGCGCAGCACCTCCAGGTCGGCCAGGCGGGCGGCATCCTTGGTGGCGGTACGGGCGGCGTCGTCGAAATAGGCGGGCACGGTGATGACGGCGCGGCTGACGGCGCGGCCCGTCAGCGCCTCCTCGGCGCGGGCCTTGATGGCGCGCAGGATGTCCGCGGAAATCTCCACCGGGGTCATCACCCGGCCGGCCACCTTGAGGCGAACCATGCCGCCCTCGGGGTTCTGCTCGACCGCATAGGGCAGCGTGCCGGCCAGCGCCTTGACGTCCTCGATGCCGCGCCCCATCAGGCGCTTGATGGACGACACCACGTGGTCGGGGGTTTCCAGAATGGCCTCGCGGGCGCGCGGGCCCACCTCGACCGAGCCGTCGTCCTTGTAATGGACCACGGAGGGAATCAGGCCCTTGCCGTCGGCGCCGCGCAGCACTTCGACCTCGCCTTCGAACGAGATCGCCACCACCGAGTTGGTGGTGCCAAGGTCGATGCCGACCGCCGCCCCCGCTTCCTGTTCGTGCGGCGC
Source organism: Magnetospirillum sp. (assembly GCA_035491155.1). Lineage (GTDB taxonomy): Bacteria > Pseudomonadota > Alphaproteobacteria > Rhodospirillales > Magnetospirillaceae > Magnetospirillum. The sequence goes on from DATJKV010000059.1 coordinate 6,423, forward strand.
CGGGGTCTCGCCCGGTTCGTGCAATTGAAGCAGGACGAGGCCGTCGGACATACTGTTCTTCCTCTCTAACTTAATGCTTTCCACGTCATCCCGGACAAGCGAAGCGCGATCGGGATCCATGGTCGGTGCACCGCGATGGATTCCGGCTCTGCGTTATGCTTAGACCGGAATGACGAAAACTAACTCAGCGCAACGCCCGGGTCAGGCGCGTCTTCTTGGTGCGGGCCTCTTCGGCCAGCTTGGTCAGGTACTTCAGGCGGGTGGTCAGGTGGGCCGCCTGTTCCAGGTCGTTGGCGGTGAAGGCGGCCGAGATGTGGCACTGGGCGGCCAG
>DATJKV010000060.1:0-1892 GCA_035491155.1 Magnetospirillum sp.
CGGTGACACGCCGCGCCGCCGCCGCACCCGCCCGGCGCGGCAGCAGATAGGTCCAGTATTCCGAGCCGTACAGGTTCCCCATGCCCTTGTAATGCGGATTCAGCACGACGCCGGTGCGCGCCCAGACGTGATCCGCCGCCAGGGCCAGGAACACCCCGCCCGCACCGGCATTGCCGCGCAAGGCCGCCACGGTGACATGGCTGACGGTGGTGATGATGGCCCGGCACAGATCGTCCATGGCGTTGATGTTGGCCCAGGATTCGTCGGAAGGGCTGGCCGCGTCCTCGATCCGGTTGAGATGGACGCCGTTGGACCAGAAATCCGGCCCGCCGGCCAGCACGATCACCCGGGTCGGACGGCGACAGGCGTCTTCGTAGGCGGCCAGCAGACGGCGGCACTGGTCGGTGCCCATGGCGCCGTTGAGGAAGGGGAAATGCAGAATGCCGACATCACCGCATTCCTCGTAGACAATATCCTGCGGCCCTTGGGCCTCGGGCAGTCCCTGCCCCAGCAATCTGGCCGCCGGCAGTTTCACGCCGCCCCGCTGACGGACATGGCCGATCCACACAGCGCCTTCCTTGCAGGCCACAGCCACCGCATCCCGGCTCTTCGCCAGCAGCGCCCCTGGTTCGCCCGACAAACCCGTCGCCGGATGAGCGTCATGCAGAAACACCTCCCGCCCGCTCAAGATTGCCAGCACGCCCGGCACGCCGTCGGCCGAACGCACCTTGCGCAGCACCGTCGCCACGTCGTCGGCCTGCCAGTCGACGGCGCGGTCCGCCTGCTTCATGGCCGGCTTCCAAGCGCCGGCCGAAGCCGGATGGGATTTCGCCTCGGGAAAACGGGCGACGCAGGCCAGCACGGCCTCGACCGCCGCCTCGGTCACCTCGTTGCGATAGATCGAGCCCTTGGAGGCGGGGCGCATGGGAAAGGTCCGGCTTTCCCACACCGGCCCGCCGTCCATCTCGGCATTGGCCTGAAGAACGGTCACGCCCCATTCGGCCTTGCCTTCCAGAATGGCCCAGTCCAGGGCCGACGGCCCACGGTCACCCTCCGGCCCGGGATGCACCACAAGACAGACATGCTTCGACCAGACGGCTTCGGGAATCGCCCGCTTGAGGAAAGGCGCCACCACCAGATCGGGCTGGAACAGCCCGACCGCCTCGACGGTTACCGAATCCTTGATGTCGAACTCGACCGAAACCTCATGCCCAAGCTGGCGAAGCTCTACATGCAAACGCTGCGTCAAGCTGTTGAAAGCATGAGTTAAAAGCAGAATGCGCATCGTTTTTCCAATTCACCGACAGAGCAGAGCCCGGACCTTTTAGCAAATTCTCGGCAGCTGCTCGCCGGCCAGCCAGTCGACCACGCGCTTGCCGCCAAAGGCGGTTTCCATCTGCACGAAATGATGATCGTCGGGGATCACCTCGCCGATGATCGCGGCGTCCCGGCCCAGCGGATGAGCCTGCATGACGGCCAGCAGCCGTTCCGCCTCCGCCGCCGGGCAGATGGCGATCAGCTTGCCTTCGTTGGCGACGTAAAGGGGATCCAACCCCAGCAGTTCGCAGGCACCCATGACCTCGGGGCGCACCGGAATTCTCGCCTCGCGAATCATCATGCCGACGCCGGACTGTGTGGCCATTTCGTTGAGGGTGGCGGCCAGCCCGCCGCGGGTAGGATCGCGCAGGCAATGGATCGACGGCACGGCCGCCACCATGCCGGCCACCAGGGTATGCAAGGCCGCCGAATCCGATTTCAGGGTGGTTTCGAAACCAAGGCTTTCGCGCTGGCTCATCACCGCCACGCCGTGATCGCCCATGGTGCCCGACACCAGAATGACGTCGCCGGCTCGCGCCTTGTCGCCCGAGATGTCCAGACCCGCCGGCACTCGG